>JBKGYI010000023.1:0-9788 GCA_046546195.1 bacterium
GACGATGTCCAGTTTTTTCCCGAACGCTGGGAAAATACATATTTTGAATGGATGGGAAATATCCGCGACTGGTGTATTTCCCGTCAGATCTGGTGGGGACACAGGATACCGGTCTGGTATGGCCCCGACGGGCAGGCCTTTGTTGCCCGCGATGAGCAAGCGGCGATCCGCCAGGCCGGAGAACATTACGGTGAGGAAGTTGAACTGAACCAGGACCCCGATGTACTGGATACCTGGTTTTCCTCGGCGCTCTGGCCGTTTTCCACGCTTGGATGGCCCGAAGAAACTGTTGATTTGAAAGCATTTTACCCGACAGATGTTCTTTCCACCGGGTTTGATATTATTTATTTCTGGGTTGCCCGGATGATAATGATGGGTTTGTACTGCACGGGGGAAAAACCGTTTTCCGACGTTTATATTCACGCCCTGATTCGCACCGAGGACGGGCGTAAGATGAGTAAATCGCTCGGTAATGTTATCGACCCCCTTGATATGATCGATGAGTTTGGCTGCGATGCGATGCGTTTTACTCTCTGTGCCCTGGCCGCCCAGGGCCGTGATATCCGCCTCTCCGAGGACAGGATTCGTGGCTTCAGGAATTTTGCTAACAAGGTCTGGAATGCGGCAAAATATCTCCAGTTTGTGCTGGAAGATGATCAACTTGAAAAACTCAAAGAACCGCTGAACATTGAAAACTGTACCGTTTTTGACCGCTGGATTTTAAGTCGCTTTACTAAAATGATCCACCGGATCGATAAAGAACTCGAACAGTATAATTTTGACAGTTATGCGAATGAACTTTATCAGTTTGTCTGGCATGAATACTGTGACTGGTATATAGAAATTTCAAAACTGCAGCTTGAACGCGAAGAGGACAGTGAAACATTGAAAGTTCTGTATCGTATCCTGAAAGGCTGTCTGAAGGCCCTGCATCCGGCGATGCCCTTCCTGACCGAGAAGATAATCGATGCTTTTGAACTGGAGGACAGTTTTGTCGCCACTTCCGGCTGGCCGACCCCGCCCCGTGATCTTGAAGATCAGGCGGCGGAAACCATGGTTGACCGCCTGCAGGATTTAATTCGTGCGGCCCGGCACCTGAAAAAAGAATTTAACGTCCAGAAATCGCAGGGAGTAGAACTGCTGGTGGCCCTGGAGGATGAAGACGCGGCGGCAATCGAAGAATACAGCAGGGTTGTCTGTGAACTGGCTGGAGTGGAAAAATTAAACTGCGGTTTTGAAATCGAAAAACCCGCCACTTCCTCGACAGTGGTCCTTGATTTTGGAACTGTCTATTTACCGCTGGCCGGTCTGATAGATGTCGAAAAGGAAAAACAGCGTCTCCAGGACGATATGGAGGACAGGCTCGATAGAAAAAACCAGCTTGAAGGTCGCCTGAATAACGAAGGTTTCCTTGAGAACGCCCCCGAAGAAGTGGTAGTTGAGGCCAGAGAAGAGCTAAAACAGGTGGAAGACGAACTAACCCGCCTCCAGCAAACCCACGATTCCCTGTAAATATTTCACCACGGAGGAAATTAAAATGACTCAAGCTGTTGTACTGCAGAAATCGTTTATAGTTGCCGGGCATCCGCGCAGCGGGACTTCACTGGCCTGCCGGCTTGTGTCCGGTGGCGGGGTGGAGTTTCCTTCCGATTTTGAAGGGGATCAGTATAATCGGGACGGTTATTTTGAGCTGCGTGAGTCCAAGGAGCTTTCCAAGCGGTTGCTTGAGAAGGCAATGACGGAAGAGAATACGCAGTTGATGAATAAAATTGTCCGCCGGCTTAACAGTATCGAGGGGCGCAGTGGGCTGAAGCTGGTCCGGATACCCGCCTTTTTCTTTTACCGTCATATTGCCAAAAATTTAAAAGCACTCTTTATTTTTCGCAATCCGGCTAACGTAAAGGCCAGCCTCTTTAAGCGGGGGATAGGTACATTCCCGATTTCCTGGCTGAAAAATAATAACGCCCTGATTGCCGCCTATGAAAACTGTGAGCAGAGTATTATTGTTAGCTACGAATCACTGCTTAACCGGGAAACCCATCTGGAAGCCGGTTTTCAGAAACTGGGACTGAATGTTGATTTTGAGTGCATAAAAAAATCTTGCCAGACCCAGAAAGACAGCCGCATTTACGTAACGCAGGACGAAATAAACCTCTACGAGCGCCTGAAAGAATTGGAAAAAGAATCCTGCGAAGGCTAAGATAAGCGGTAGGAACAGCGAAAAACAGGCAGCCTAAAGTCGGGATTGTTAATACTGTATTGTCTTTGAATATTGACTTGCCGGAAAACCGGGCAGGGATAGTGCTGGAAAGTTTTCAATGGTTTCGCCGGGGGACCGGGGGAACCTTTTGGCCCGGTTTTACCAGTTTCAGTCGATAATGCCAGAAATACCAGGAACGTTCATTCATTGCGCCGGGCTGAGCGTTTTTTAGCGCGTTTATAAGTGTGGTTCTGTCAATTTTTTGTTCAAGTTTGGCGATATCTTCCCGGGTCCCATAAGTCATTATCTGAACAATAACTCTTTCCGGTTTAATGTTTTTTTACCTGTTTTCCGCCACCAGATATATTTTTTAGCCATCTGTTCAAGAAATTCTGATTTATCAGTGGATAACTGATTATCGCCGGTGGACATTTGCATTAAAGACACCGTAATCACCTCATAAACAATTATACTTTAAATCCAGCAATCTGTCGCACCAACCACTTGGTTTCCAGCACATCTGATGTTGCCTGACATGTGGTGAGGGTGTATGAGGAGTGTACCTGGTTTTTAGCCCAGGAATAGTTTGATAAGTGTGATAAGGACACCCATGAGGGTGGTGACTATAAGACCGTTAAGCCAGCGGAAATGTTTAAGGAACTCGACTTCGAGATGATCTATGCGGCCGGTCAGCTTAGTTTCTACCGCGTCTATTCGGCTGGATAATTTGTTTTCTACCGCATCTATTCGGCCGGATAATTTGTTTTCTACCGCATCTATCCGGCTGGATAATTTGTTTTCCACTTCATCTATCCGGCTGGATAATTTAAATTCTACCGCATCAATACGGTGATCGATGTGGTCAAAACGTCCCCCAAAATCTTCTACACGGCCTTCGAGACGAGAAACGCGAGACTCGATCGGTTCAGCCACTTCAGCCATTTATATCACCTCATGTAAATAATATAGCACAAAATATATTTTTACGCAAATTCCACCGGCTAAATGCAGAGCCTTTCAACGTCATTCCAAACAAAGGCACGAAGTGCCCGTAGATCCGGAATCTAACCCTTTTAAAAAATGGATTGCCGGGTCTCACTGCTCTTACACATCCGTGTGACTACGATGTAAGCGCGGGGCGCAGGGCGCCGGGCGCGGGGCGCAAAATCAAAACCGTAAAACCTCTGGATTGTCCGGTCTCACTGCTCCTGCACATCCCTGTGCCTGCAGTATTAGCACATCCTTGTGCGTCTCACTGTTCTTACACATCCGTGTGTTCGCAGCATTAGCACATCCTTGTGCGTTATACGTCATGCCAGGACTTGATCCTGGTACCGGCAATGACGAGGCATTGGAAGGTTCTGGGCAATTAATCTTTCTGTTTGACGGTTTAAATGTTGTTGTGTATGCTATTATACATCTTGCGGACCGAGGAGTCCGGTAGTTATGGAAACTGTTCTGTTAGTAGCGGATGATATCGATGAACGGATTCTGCGGGCTGCCGAGGTGGAGTTTGCCGAAAAGGGGTTTTATGGCGCTGTCGTATCTGATATTGCCGATCGGGCCGATGTGGGTAAAGGTACCGTTTACCGGCATTTTGGCAGCAAGGAGGAGCTGTTTGCCCGGATAGTCGAAAACGGGGTTGATGATTTGCTGCAGGGTATAGAAAAAAATACCCGCCGGCTGGATGACGTTGAGGAAAAATTGAAAGTTGTGGTGGCGGTTCATGCTGATATGTTCAAACGTTCCCGGCACCTGGTTAAAATAATTACTCACGAGGGTTATGGTATGATGCTGGAGGGGAAAACCGATGCCCGGCGGTTGTTTGAAAAATTGATATATTCAGTTGCTGAAATTATCGAGGAAGGCATAGAAACAGGTCAATTTAAAAATGTTGATATTTACAGGGCGGCCCGCATTTATCTCGGGCAGCTTACTTCCATAGTCAAAGCGGCGATTTTATTTGACGAGGATAATTGTTCGATAGATAAAGATTGCAGCCTGTTTTATCAGATTTTCATAGACGGACTGCGCGGTAATGGTGGTAAAAACATATTTTTACGGAGTGGTAGCAAAAATGAACCGGTTTAACTGGAAAAAGATATCTTTCTGTATTCTTCTACTTGTTTTTTTGCCCGGAAATACCGCTTTTGCCCGGGAGTTTACCCTCGAGGATGCTTACCGGCAGGCGCTGAAGACCAGTGATGGGATAAAAATTTCAGAACTGGAAATCGAGAAATCTCGCCGGGATGTGACTGTTGCCTCCTCGGGATTGCTGCCCCAGATCAACCTCAGCGGCCAGTCGATCCGTCAAAAAGAGATGTTAAATGAAAAGGGTGAAATAGTGGCTGATAAAACTAACACTGTAGGCCGTGCTGAAATGCGGCTTCATCTTTACCAGGGGGGGAAACCCTGGTTCGAACGCAGCAGCAGTGTACTGGGGCTTCAGGCTGTGGAGGCTGATGTTTTTAGAACCCGCCAGCAGGTTTTGTTCGCGGTTGCCAGGGCTTATTACCAGGTTTTGCTTTCGCAGAGAAATGAAGAGATTGCTAATACCGTTTTGCAGAGGGCGAAAAACCAGCTTGAGCAGGCCGAGGGTTTATTTGAGGCGGGAGAGGTAACCCGCACCGCTGTTCTCCGGGCCCGGGTTCAGATTTCACAGGCCACGGAACAACTCGAACGTTCAAGCAACGAACTTAAACTTGCCCGTGATAATCTGGTTTATGAACTTGGTATTTCAGAGCTTCCCGGTGAGTTAAATGAACCGGCGGCGGTTTCTTTTGCTGATACTCCGGTTGAAAATTATATTGAAGAAGCGTACAGGACGCGAAGTGATTTGAAGGGGTTGAAGGCCCGGGAAAAGGCGACTGCAGAATCGGTCAAGGCAGAGCGGGCGAGCTGGTTTCCGCAGTTAAATCTTGTCAGTTCCTATGAGACTTTCGAAGAGAAGAAATATGAAGAGAATGATGACTGGCAGGTGATGGTTGAGGGCAGTTATCCGCTTTTTTCCGGCTGGCGTGAAACGGCGCAGATGGAAAAAGCGGAAAAAGAACACCAGCAGGATCGTACCAGGCGCCGGGACAAAGAAAAGAGTATACGTATTGAGGTTCGCGAAGCCTATCTCAACCTGCAAACTCGCCGGGAGATAATGAATTCTTTGCGCCAGCAGGTCCAGTCGGCGCAGCAGAATTATGAGGAAATTTCGGCTCAGTTTGAGGAAGCGCTGGCGACATCGCTTGACGTCAGTGACGCCCACCAGGTTTTAAAAGAAGCCGAACTTTCCCTGGCCCGCAGTTATTATTCCTATCAACTGGAAATACTTGCTTTAAAGCTGGCCACCGGGAGTTTTCAGCGCGAACTTCTGGAAAAAGAAACGAAAAACGGAACAAGGAGTTAAAAAAATGAAAAGATTACTTTACCTGTTGATTTTCTCTTTTCTAACAGCCGGTTTGCTTGCCGGCTGTGCGGCGGAGGAGGAAACCGAGGAACAAAAGAGCGACCGGGTGGCTGTTGAAACTTTTACAGCACGTATGCGGGAGATAAAAGATTCGTTTTCGGAAGTTGGTGAACTGCGTGCCAGCCAGAAAATTAATCTTCGTGCTCGTACCGACGGGGAGCTTCTGGCGGTTAATTTCGAGGATGGGGCTATGGTGGAGGAGGGAGATGTTCTGTTTGAGATAGATGATGAACTTTTAAAACAGGAAGTGGAATCAAATCGGCAGGCGCTTGAGGAAGTAAAATCCAATCTTGAAAATGCACGGAAAACATTTGAACGTAAAAATAGTTTATTCCAGCGCGGGCTTGCTCCCCGGCAGGTTTATGACGATGCTCAGGCTGGGGTTGAAAGTTTAGAAGCCCGGAGAGGTCAGCTTGAAGCACAACTTAAAGCTGCCCGGGAAAATTTTGATTATACTCGTCTGCAAGCGCCTTTTACCGGTGTGGTCGGGGAAAATCTGGTTGATGAAGGTGAAGTGGTCAGCCCCGGTCAGGCGCTGGTGGTGTTGCATCGTATCGACCCGATGGAGGTCAGGTTTTCAATTCCTGAAAAATATGCTTCCGAAGTCAGCCAGGGGCTGCCACTTGAAGTTCGGGCGGAGATGGCCCGTGGCGAAAAATTTGAAGGGGAACTTACCTTTATCAGCCCCGAGATAGACAGCCAGACCCGCAAACTTTTTCTCAAGGGACAGTTAAACAACGGTCGCGGGCGTTTGAAACCCGGAGGTTTTGCGGAGGTTAAGCTTGTTTTTGAAACGCGGGAGAACCCTGCTGTTCCGGCCCGCGCGCTTGTTGCCGGGCGTGATGGTTACAGTGTCTACAGGATAGAGGAGTGGCTGGCTCTTCGCCAGCCGGTTGAGACCGGCCTGCGATTTGATGGGAGCGTGGAAATAACTTCCGGTGTTAATCCCGGGGATTTAATTGTGGAGCGCGGACATGAGTCTCTCAGTGATAAAACTTCGGTTCGGGTTACCGAAGGGCCTTCGGAAGAAGATTGAGGAAAGGAATGACTGAACGGCAATGATCTGGAATTTCTGTATAAGACGCCCGGTCTTAACCTGGGTTATGTTTTTAATAATAATTATATTTGGTGTTTACGGCTGGATGATGATACCGGTCCGTGAATTTCCGGATATTGATATGCCGCTGGCCAGTGTCAGTGTGGTTATGCGCGGTGCCGACCCGGAAGTTGTCGAGTCGGAAATAATCGATCCGCTCGAGGAAGAGATGAACACCGTTGAAGGGCTGAAAGAGCTTCGCTCCACGGCCCGCGAACAGGTGGGTACTATTACCGCGGAATTTGAACTGTGGCGCGATATTGATATCGCAGTTCAGGATATTAGAGACAGCATAGAGCGGGCCCGCCGCCGGCTGCCGGATGATGCCGAATCCCCGATAGTTAGAAAAATGGATGCCGACGCTCAGGCGGTTTTATGGATAACGATGCTTGGCGATGAAAACTGGGATGTGGTTGAACTTACCGATTACATAGAAAATGATCTGAAACCCCAGATTGAAGGGATGAAAGGGGTGGGGCGGGTCCAGGTTGGCGGTTCGCAGGAGTATGCCGCCCGGGTGAAACTTGATTCCCGGCGCCTGAAAGCACACGGGGTTACTGCTTCCGAAGTGGTGGAGGTTTTGCGAAGTAACAATGTAAAACTCCCCATGGGCCGAGTGGAAGGTGAACAGCGGGAATTCCTTATTATTTCCCAAGGACTGTTCACGGAAGCAGAAGCTTTGAATGATCTTATTATTACGGAAAAAGATGGGGCACCGGTGCGGCTTTCTGACCTCGGCCGGGTGGAAGCCGGTGTTCGCAATAACCGCAGTTTTGCCCGTTTCAAAGGCGAACCTACCGTGGGTATGGGGATTGTTCGCCAGGCTGATGCAAACATAGTCGAAGTGGTTGAGATGGTTCGTAACCGTTTTGAGGAACTTTCCGAAGATTTTCCAAGCGGCGTGGAGTATGTTATCGCTTCTGATAATTCCAGATTTATCGAAGAGAGTATTTTTGACCTGCAGACCACTATTTTCATAGCGACTTTTATCGTTATCCTTGTTGTCTTGTTTTTTCTGCAGACACTTTGGGGAACAGTGGTTATTACCATTGCCATTCCCGCTTCTCTGGCGGCAGGGTTTGGTTTAATATACAGCTTTGGTTTCAGTATGAACATCCTGACCCTGCTTGCGTTTATCCTGGTTATTGGAATTGTTGTTGACGATGCGATTGTAATACTGGAAAGCACCTACCGTCACCTCGAAGAGGGGGCAAATGCGATGCCCGCCGCCCGGGTGGGAACCACCGAGGTTGCCTTTGCCGCAATAGCAAACACACTCTCCCTCTGTGCGGTCTTTATACCGGTTGCTTTTACCAGCGGTATCATTGGTAGAATTTTCTTTGAGTTTGGGATTACAGCGGCGGTGACTGTCTTTGCTTCCACGGTAACTGCTTTAACCCTGGCTCCAATGCTTAATTCCCGGCTTCTTAAAGTTCCCAAAAAAAATGTTGTCAGCAGGGTGATAAATTCGCTTTTAAACACTCTTGAGAAAATATACGGATCTGTGCTGGACTGGAGTTTAAAACACAGGCCAACGGTGATAGTAATTGCTCTGCTTGCCCTGGGGGCCGGAGTATATTTTTTCCTGCAGCTTCCGGCGGAGTTTGCGCCCCAGGTGGACAGCTCGGAGTTTATGATCTCTTTTGAAACTCCCCAGGGGGCAACTCTTTCTGAAACCGATGAATATGTCGAACAGGTAGAAGATTTGCTTGCTAAGACCCCGGAGGTTGATCGCTGGTTTCTGGCTGTTGGGTTGAGCCAGGGCAGCGGGCCCGGTCAGGTCAACACCGGGATGTCCTTTGTGCGTCTCGTGGATACCGACCAGCGCGAAGACCATATGCTGGAGGTGATGCAGAATATACGGGAAAAACTGGCACAAATTCCCGGCGGCCGTGGTTTTGTCCGCGAGGTAGGCGGACCCGGCGGAGGCGGCGGGGAGGCGGATATTGAGGTGGCAATCAAATATTCTGATATCGACCGCCTTGCTGAATACAGTGAACAGCTTATGGAGTGGATGGGGAATCAGCCTGAGTTTGTCGGTGTGAACAGTGACCTGGAGATGGAAAATCCCCAGATTGAGGTCAATTTTCGGCGGGAGCGAATGGCACAGAACGGTATCACTGTGCGCGAAATTTCCGGGATTTTGAACTACATGATGGGGGAACCGGAAATTTCTGAGATCGAGCGTGATTATGAGCGTTACCAGGTTATCACCGAGGTAACTCCCAAACCGTTTACACCCGCGTCACTTGAAGAAATATATATTCGCGGCAGAAGCGGTGAGCTGCTGCCGCTGGCAAATTTTGTGGAACTTGAGGAAACTGTCGGGCCGAGCGAAATCGGTCATTTCAACCGTCAGCGGGCGGTAATTGTTTCGGCTTCCACTCCGCCGGGTGTTGTTCTTGGTGAGGCCTTAAATAAACTTTCCGAGCGTGTGGATGAGACTTTACCGTCAGGGTTTAGCCGGGAGACAACCGGGATGGCCCAGACGATGCAGGAATCTTTTCAGAATTTAACAGTTTCTCTTATTTTTGGAATTATATTTGTTTACCTGGTCATGGCGGCGCAGTTTGAATCCTGGTTGCATCCGTTTACTATTTTGATGAGCCTGCCGCTGGCCGGCCTGGGAGCGTTTGGGATGCTCTATCTGCTGGGGATGACTTTCAGCATCTTTCCTTTTATTGGAATTATTATGCTTGTCGGACTGGTGACTAAAAACGGTATTCTGCTGGTTGATTATACCAATGTTCTTATTGCCCGTGGTTCGGAAATCCGGGAAGCGGTAGCCCGGGCGGGACGGGTTAGGTTCCGACCTGTTATTATGACCGCCATTTCAACAATACTGGGGATGATGCCGATTGCGCTTGGCTACGGGCTTGGCGGTGAGGCGCGCGCCCCCATGGGCTGGGCGGTAGCCGGAGGAATGTTTTCGGCCACGGCATTGACACTGCTTGTTATCCCGGTGGTGTACACTCTTTTTGATGAGCTGGGGATACTTTTGAAAAAACACTGGTGTGACTGGATTTTATATCTGT
>JBKGYI010000024.1:0-9620 GCA_046546195.1 bacterium
AATTCCGAAGCTTCTGCCCCCAGCAGATGGGCGCCGACAAGCTGCTCGTGTTTGCCGGCAAAAACAAGTTTTACAAAACCCTCTTTTTCGTCAGTGGCCACAGCTTTACCGAGAGCCCGAAAAGGAAATTTACCGACCTTTACCTGTTCATATTTATCCAGTGCCTGCTTTTCGGTCAATCCGGCGCTACCCACCTGGGGGCGGCAGAATGTACAGGCGGGTATCACCTCCGGCAGCGAATCCTGGTTGTCCGCTCCGAAAACCCGTTCGACCAGCTCTATCCCCTCGTGAGTGGCCGCATGCGCCAGCCAGGGAGGGCCGGTAATATCACCGGCGGCATAGATCCCTTCGCTGCTTGTCTGGCCGGTGGAATCAACCTCGATCCAACCCCTGTCACCAGTTTTTATCTCAATATCGGAAGACCACAGGTTATCCGCCCGGGGACTGACACCCAGGGCCACCAGACCGGCGGCGGCAATCAGGGTCTCACCGCTTTTAGTTTCCACTTTAACCCGGTTTTCTTCCTGGCGAGCCTCTTTAACCGCCGTAGAAGTTAAGATATTTATCCCCTGTTTCTCCAGCTCTTTTTCAAGCTGAGCGGATACCTCCTCGTCTTCAACCGGCAGAATCCTATCCTGCATTTCCACGACGGTAACCTCACTGCCAAAAGTACTGTAAAAATAGGCAAATTCAATTCCAATCGCACCGGCGCCGATAACGATTAAACTTTCCGGCTGATTTTTCAAAACCAGCGCTTCCCGGCTGGTCATCAGCCGGTTTCCGTTTGGCTCGATACCTTTAACGGAAAAAGGCTTTGCACCGGTCGCAATCAGTATTTTTTCGGCCTCAAAACTTTTTCCGGCGGCCGTCTCAATTTTACCGGGTTCAACAATCCGGGCGGTATCCTGCAGGTAATCAACTCCATTCTTTTTGAACAGTGATTCAATCCCCTTGCCGAGACGGCGCACCACTTTTCTGCTTTCGGTGATCATCTTCTCCCAGTTGACGGTCGGCTCAGGGACTTCAATACCATATTTCAAAGCTTCCTGAATCGAGCGGTATTTTTCGGCGACATGCAGAAGATTTTTTGTGGGTATACAGCCGTAATTCAGACAGGTACCTCCCGGACGTTCACCATTATCCACAACCAGCACATCCGCTCCGAGCTGCGCGGCCCGGATAGCGGCCGGATAGCCGGCCGGGCCGGCCCCGATAACGATCAAATCTTTCATAATTAATAGCCTCCGTATAATTTTCTCTGCTGAATTATTCTAAAAAAACTGCCGGTTCAGATTTCAGCATCTGTATTATATTACTAAACTTTCACAAAATTTTAATCGAATCCAGAAATAAAGGTATCTTATTCGCTCATTTTCACTGAACCCGAGTCTTCTCCGAAACAAACAGGATTCGGTCACTTTCTAAAATAATTAAACTTATTCGGACAAACGGCTTACACGCCGACCGTGGGGCCTGGAAAAAGTTTTGGAAAGCAATTCCAAAAACCTCTTCCGGGAATATTCTATCAAATCGGGTAACCTTTTCACCCCGGGAGCTTCCAGAACTTCAAGCATCCAGTAATCAAGAAAAGAGTTCTGGGAAATCAACCGCAGAAGTGGGGGAAAATCAACAGCTCCGTCACCCGGGGGCAGATGATCGTCATGGCTACCAAAATTATCACTTAAATGCGTATGGCGCAGCCGGCTGCCAAAATATTTAACATAATCACCAATTTTTTCACGACCCAGCGAAGCATGAGAGGTATCCAGGGTAAAACTAAACCTTTTCCCGGTCTGCTCATCCAGCCAGCTAAGTTCCTCCAGTGAACCGCCGATATGATGGGGCAGCGTGTTTTCCACGCAGAGCTGCTGGTTGCGTCCGGCCATGTAATCAAGCAGAATATTTATACTTTCCGCCGAACATTTCAGCGCATCCTGGGCCGCCAGGGCGGCGGCGGGGCGGTGTTCGCCGGGATGAAGAACCATCTTTTCAACTCCAAGCTGCAGAAGATTATCCAGTATTTTTTTAAGTAAAGCGAGCGCTTTTTCGCGGTCTTCTCTGGCTTTAGCAGCTATATTCCAGACACCACGGGCGGGCGGATGAACAGCAACAATATCAATCGCGCTTCTGTTTTGAATTTCATTAAGACTGCGAATCAGTCGCTGATCGGTAAGGTCGGCATGCGGTGGAGCTCCCCAGAGTTCGACATATTTCACCCCGGTCTGTTCAAATACAGAAATAACATCCAGCACATGCCAGTCGTAGCGAATTCCACTATTAAATCCAATCGATTTCATTTTCAACCTCGGTTAATTCAGGGCCGGGAGCCCACATTCCAGCCACAGAAGGGCCGGGTGCAGATCCCGCGTTCCTGAAAGGAAATACAGTTCATATCGGTGTAACAATCGCGGCCGCTGGCAATCAGCGTATAGTACATGCGCACCCAGACCGCCGCCCGGGTGGCCGCGTCATAATGATACCAGTCCTCATCCCAGTTGTAATTTCGTTCAAACTTGCTGCGGATAAGTCCCGCCACGTCCTGGGGATGCCAGCCGCGATCACAGAACCAGCGAACAAACGACTGGATATGAGTTGGTTCCAGCAGACGGGGATTGGGCACCCGCAGCGATTCAGCGAGACAGTGCGGCAGTTGACCGGCACTCACCCGGTCATAAGTTTCCGGCCAGAAATAATAGGGATCCTGGAACCCGGAGTCAAACTCGCGGTGAGCCTCGTATATCCCGGATTTTAAATAATCGTCTATCAAACCGGAAAAACCCCTGTTTTCAACAGGAATAGTGCAATTTTTAACCTCCCGCGCATATTCCTGAACAGCTCCCGGATTGCGCCGCATATCCAGCAGCTGGCGCAGGTTTAAACCGCGGCGGGGAATCGTATACTGCGGCGGGACGCTTCTTCTGATATAGTCGCCAACCTTGTGAACATAGACCCGGTGTTTCTGATGAGAACTGAAAGGGACCCGCACATCGCGCATAAACAGCGGATCGGCAAAAGCGCTTAAATCAAGGTTCAACTGTTCACGGCCGCGAAAAGAGGGACCGGGAACCGGGTCTCCAATTGTCAGGGGAATCCCGCAGCCGCCCCCCGATTCGGCTATAAACCGGCCGGCAATAAACTCAAACACACGACCAAGACCATCATAAGCCGCCCCCTCTTCAAGGGGCAATTCCGGCTGCTGAACAGAATATTTTCCGGCCAGCGAGGGTAACACGGAACCTATATCGGCCAGTTTTTTATATGTTTTTGAACCTTTTGTAATCTGGAAAGAGAAATGGTACCCCTGGCCGGTAATCAAAACCATCGGTTCCATCCCGTAGCCGGCAAAAAAATCACGGGCCAGCTCGACCAGCGGTTCCAGTCTGCTGAAGCCGTATTCCGGGTTATGATACATCAACGCCGGATCATCGTGGTTTACATATTCCACGTCAAAAATCGCCATCAACCCATCTTTATCCCAGGTGGAACGAAAAATATCCAGACCCTCTTCGACAAACCAGTTAAAACCCCATTCGGGAGGCGCAGATTCATAGGGACGCTGGCGATAGGTAAATGAGGGCCCGAAACCCACCATGTAAACGGCCGTTACATCTTCAGGGACTCCGCTTTCAGCACCGCTGTATTCAAGCATTCGCTTGCGAACTTCGGGATCAGCATAATACTGTTTTACAGTTAACATAAGTAGCCTCCCTTAATATTTTAGCCAAAAACCAGCCGGGCCGGATGTTCCAGCAGTTCTTTAAACGCCTGCAGATAACGGGCTCCCTGCGCTCCGTCAACCGCCCGGTGATCACAGGAAAGTGTTACTTCCATGCGGGGAACCGCCACTATCTCCCCGGCGCGAACAGCGGGATGCTCTTTGATCATTCCCACGGCCAGAATCGCCGCCTGGGGTGGATTTATGACGGCAGAAAAATTTTTGATATCAAACATCCCCAGGTTTGAGACTGTAAATGTACCGGATTCATACTCTTCGGGGGTCAATTTACCGGACCGGGCTTTTTCACTCAAGCGGCGAACTTCGTCGCGCAGCTCAAACAATCCGAGGGTCTCGGCGGATTCAATAACAGGTGTCAGTAAACCGTCTTCCACAGCAACAGCAAAAGCGAGATTAACATGGCCGTATTTCTGCAGGTAATCCTCTTCGTAAGAAACATTCAGCTCCGGGATCTCAAGCAGCGCCCGGGCGGCGGCAAGCAAAATAAAATCATTATATGAAACCTCACGCTCGGTTTCTTTGAAATCATCGCGCATTGAGACAATTTTCTCCATGACTATTTCAGACTGAAGATGGAAATGAGGTATTTCTCGTTTTGATTTACTCATCCGGCGGGCTATGGTCCGGCGCATCGAAGACAGCTTTACCTTCTCCGATTTCAACCGGGAGCCGGCTTCGGGGGAGGACGTTTTTTTAGCCCTCCCCTTCTCGATAGCTCTTTCAATATCACTTTTTGTTATCCGGCCCTCGCTGCCGGTTCCTTTAATTTTCGAAATATCAATCCCCTGTTCTTCGCTCATCCGCCGGGCCACCGGTGAGATACGAACTCTTTCCCCGCCGGGCGCAGGTTCAGAAGAAGATTGCGGTTCAGCAGCGGGAAGCGATTCCTCAGCTTTCTCTTCTTCGGCCGCATTTTCCCGGTCTTCAGAAGGTTCTTCAACAGTTTCTTCGGTTTCCTGTTCTTTTTGATCGGGCTGCTCATCCGTATCTTCTAAAAGATCTGAAATGTCCTCGTCTTCTTCGCCAATAACAGCAATTAACTGCTGGGTTGGAACTTCAGCACCTTCCCCGGCAATCTTTTTGAGCAGGACACCACTATCAAAAGCTTCCAGCTCCATGGTTGCTTTGTCGGTTTCCACCTCGGCCAGTATATCGCCGGTTTCCACCCGCTCTCCTTCCTGCACCTTCCAGTTAACAATAATTCCGGTTTCCATCGTATCCGAGAGTTGAGGCATCAGAACTTTTTCAGCCATTTTTATTTAACCTCCAGTATATTTGTTATTCAATCCATGTATAGCGTTTTTTTAGCGGCGCTCATAATCTTCTCCGGATCGGGTTGTGCTTTCGCTTCCAGTTTTTCATTGTACGGCATCGGCACATCTTCAAGGGTTACCCGCCGCATCTCAGCATCAAGATAATCAAAAGCTTCCCTCTGAACAAAATCAACAATTGTGGCTCCAATTCCACAGCTCGCCCAGCTTTCCTCAACGGTAACAAGCCGGTTCGTCTTACGAACAGAGTCCAGTATTGTCGCCTCGTCAAGCGGACGCAGAGACACCAGGTCAATAACCTCCGCTTCAATTCCTTCTTCTTCCAATTTTTCCGCCGCTTCGAGCGCCTGGTGAAGCCGGCTGGAATAAGCAAGGATGGTCAGATCCTTACCTTCTTTAAATATTTTTGCTTTGTGCAGCGGCAGGGTAAAACCAGGATCCTCGGAGACCTCCCCCTTCATCCCATACATTTTTTCACTTTCCAGAAATAAAACAGGATCATCGTCTCTGATCGCCGCTTTTAAAAGCCCTTTCCCCCGGGCCGGGGTGCTGCAGGCAACCACTTTAAGGCCGGGAACATGGGCAAACCAGGATTCCACCGCGTGTGAGTGAGTTGCAGCAAGCTGGTGAACCACACCGGAAGGCCCGCGAAAAGTTACCGGCAGTGATATCTGTCCGCCGGACATGTAGCGAATTTTTGCCGCATTATTGACTAACTGATCAAAAGCCACCGGCGAAAACGACCAGGTCATGAACTCAACCACGGGCCGCAGCCCGGCCATAGCCGCGCCGATACCAAGCCCGGCAAAACCGGCTTCACTTATCGGGGTGTCAACAACACGCAGATCAGAAAACTTTTCCCCCAGTCCCCTGCTGACCTTGTAGGCTCCGTTATACTCATCGACTTCCTCGCCGATCAAAAAAACGTTTTCATCGCGCTCCATCTCTTCGGAGATGGCCAGACCGAGCGCCTCTCTGAACTCCATTTCAGCCACAATCAATTCCTCCCTGTCATTTCGCGGGGATAGGAACTGTAGATATCGTCATAGAGGGCTTCCAAATCCGGGTCGTCGCTCTGTTCGGCGAACTGCAGCGCCTCCTGAACCTCGGATTCCACCTTTTCGTCTATCTCATCAAACTGTTTCCGGGTAAGAATTTCCTTATTTAGAAGCTGTTTTTTCAGCCTCTCAATCGGATCCCGCTTTTTATATTTTTCAAGTTCCTCGTCGCTGCGATATTCAGCCGGGTCAGACATACTGTGACCGCGATAACGATAGGTCATCATCTCAAGGAAAAGAGGTTCCCCTTTGTCCCGAGTTCTTGCAACCGCACGCTCAAAAACAGCGTGAGCGGCCAGAACATCAAGACCGTCCGCCCGGTAACCGGGAATACCGTGGGCATCAGAACGCCGGTAAAGACGAACTTCAGCCGAGGCCCTTTTGACCCGGGTCCCCATTCCATAACCGTTATTCTCACAGATAAATATTACCGGCAATTGATAAAGGCCGGCCAGGTTCATCCCCTCGTGAACAGCCCCCTGGTTCATCGCCCCGTCGCCGAGAAAACAGAGAACCACCGCCTTTTCGCCGCGATATTTAGCAGCGAATCCCAGCCCCGCGGCCAGGGGGATATGGCCGCCAACTATGGCATGACCGCCCATGAATTTTCTGTCAATATCAAACAGGTGCATGGAACCTCCCTTCCCTTTCGAGCAGCCGGTTTTTTTACCGTAAAGTTCCGCCATGACCACATCTGCATCCATGCCGGCGGCAAGAGCATAACCATGGTCGCGGTAGGCAGTAATCGAATAGTCGCGACCCGGTTCGATAGCCGTAAAAGCACTTACCGCCACCGCTTCCTGACCGGTGTAGAGATGGCAGAACCCGCCTATTTTCCGCTGCAGGTAAACCTGGTAGGCCCGCTGCTCAAAACGGCGGATCAACTGCATTCGATAGTAAAAATCGGAAAGCTGATCACTCTGCAGATTAGCCAAAACATCTTCTGCAGTGGCGGGTATTACAAAATCATCTTTTTCCCCGGCCAGCGGGCTGGCCTGCAGGGGAGGAATTTCAAAGAGGTCATCCGTCATTTTTATTTTCCCTTTTTACAGAAATTCAGTCGTTTTCCAGTTCCCCGACACTATCAACATGCAGGGGCAAATTATCCTTCAATCGAGTTGCGCCGATATAACCGGCAATAATTAAAACAGCACTTTTATCGGCAGGCCAGGCGGGGTCATAATCAGGATAACGCACAACATCCAGATACTGCAGATCAAGACCGGCTTCTTTCAAACGCGGCACATGCTTATCAAACAGCTGCTGGCGAGAAATATCCGGCGCATCATTTTTTGCTTCGACCATTATTTGATGAACACGGCAGGCCACCTGCCAGTCTTCTTCGCTGAATTTTTTATTGCGCGAACTGAAGGCGACACCATTGTCATCCCGCTGCACCGGTACCGGAATCACATCCATCAAAAAATGTAAATCCCGGACCATCTGTTTTATCACTATCAACTGCTGGAGGTCTTTCTCACCAAAATAAACCCTGTCCGCAGGGACAATGTTAAACAGTTTTGCCACTACCCGGGCCACGCCCTCAAAAAAATTGGGTCTTATTGCCCCTTCATAGCAGCGGGTAACCGGGCTATTTACTAACACAGTGGAACAATCCCCCCGCGGATACATTTCATCGTCGGAGGGAGTGAAAACAAAATCAACCTTTTCCGACCGGGCAACCTCTAAATCCTTCTCCAGCTCGCGGGGATAAGCCGCGGCACTGGCCTGCGTATCGAACTGCCGGGCGTTAACATAACAGCTTATTGCCACCCTGTCATTTTCCCGGGCCGCACGGCGAATAAGCTGGCAGTGTCCCTCGTGCAGTGTTCCCATTGTCGGAACAAACCCAACGCTAAGGTCCGCGCAGCGCGCACCCAGAACGGCATTTCTCATTTCTCGTGCTTTTTGATAAACTTCCATTTTAATCCTGAAGCAGTTCTCTTATTTCCGTCGGTTTTATATCTTCGGAAAGCGAAAACGCTTCCTCTTCCGAGGGAAAAGAACGCTCACGAACCGCCCGGCAGTAAGAATTAAACCCGGCGGCGAGTTTCTGCTTCATTGCACCCCACTTTCTTACAAAGGATGGTGTATTCTCTCCGGTTAACCCCATCATATCCTGCCAGACCAGCACCTGGCCGCTACAATCAGGGCCGGCACCTATTCCTATTGTTGGTATTGAAAGTATTTCAGTTAACTGCCCGGCCACTTCGGCCGGCACACACTCAAGAACTATGGCGATAACTCCCGCCTCCTCAAGAGCCCGGGCATCACGCCCGAGCCGGCGAATCGAATCTTCAGTTTTAGCCTGCAGACCATAGCCTCCCAGAGCATCCACTGACTGGGGGGTAAGACCGAGGTGACCGACCATCGGCAGATCATGATCGACAAGATGTTTTATCTTTTCCAGGCGGGGTCCGGCCCCTTCAATTTTAACTGCTTGCGCCCCACCCTCCTGGATCAAACGGCGGGCGGACTCAACCACTTTATCGGTGGAACGGGCAATTTCAAGGTAGGGAAAATCCGCAACCAGAAAAACCCGCTCAACTCCCCTGCTCACAGCCGCCGTGTGGTGAATCATATCCTCCAGTGTTACCGGGACAGTCTTCTCGTAACCGAGCATAACCATCCCCAGGCTATCACCAACAAGGATCATCTCCAGATCTGTTTCACGATCCATAATCAGCGCTGTCAGGTAATCATAACAGGTCAGACAGGTAAGCGGAGTCTCTTTTCTTTTAATGTCGTTAACCGTAACTTTCTTCATCGTTCATCCTTCCATTTCTGCACCGCTTTTTCAAACTCCTTCTCGCTCATATCCTCAGTATTTCCAATGATATCTTCAATTTTTTTGTAACGATCAGATTTATCAAAGAGATAACTTCTAAAAAACAGAATATACAGGAAAATGGCGTTGGCCATCAGCAAAAACGCCGCTGTAACCGCCACCGCTTCCATATGTATCCCCTTGAGGG
Source organism: bacterium (assembly GCA_046546195.1). Taxonomy (GTDB): domain Bacteria; phylum T1Sed10-126; class T1Sed10-126; order T1Sed10-126; family T1Sed10-126; genus CAYTSZ01. The sequence continues at coordinate 9,041 of JBKGYI010000024.1, forward strand.
AAGGCAGGGTATGGGCCAGCAACATCGCTATCACATTAAAAGAACCGGCTACAAACAAAAATATGACCAATTTAAGATAAAACATATTACCAGTCCAGTTGAATGCCGCTCTGGCGTTTCATCTGCACCTGATGGCGCAGACCATCGCGTTTATCCTTTTTCTTTTTCCACTGACCGTGTTCTTTTTCCCAGTTTTTCAAATCCCATTCAACAGTCATTACGCCGTCAATCCTTTTAATCCGCTTATCAAGCTGTTTAACTTCATCCTTATCTTCTATCTCCTTACCGTGTCTTTTTGTAAGCTCACCGATGAAATTAACCCTGCTGCCGATCGTACGCCACTTCAACTTCCTGGTGTTAACATCCTGGCGAACCAGAGCCCGATCAATCTCCCTGTTTATCTCCATATCCCGGCGTGCCATATTTTTACCTCCCAATATTTTTATGACCAGCTACAGTCCATACAAAACTAACCCCTATCTGTCATATTTTCAAGTTTAATGGCAGTTAACCCGAATTACTCACGACAAAAACGTTGTGAATAGATTCGCCCGCTGGACAGCCGTCAATGGCGTCAAAA
>JBKGYI010000025.1:0-9478 GCA_046546195.1 bacterium
GGCTGTCCGGCGGACGAATCTATTCACAACGCTTTTGTTGTGAATAATTCGGGTTAGCATAACCAGGGACATAATAGAAATAACTGGACAATAAACTTAAGGAGTATTATTATGGAGTATACGCTTGTGATATTAAAACCTGATACGGTATCTAAAAATCAGGCCGGCGCTGTTTTAGCGGCAATTGAACGCGATGGTCTGAAGGTTATCGGGCTTAAACGGCTGCAACTCTCGCGGCGGCTTGCCCAAAAGTTTTATGCCGAGCATAAAGGTAAAGATTTTTACGAGGGGCTGGTTGATTTTATGACTTCAGGTCCGGTGGTTGCTGTGGCCCTGGCCGGTTCTGATGCGATTAAAAGAGCCCGGCTGTTGATGGGGGCTACAGACCCCTCTCAGGCAGCTTCCGGAACTATCAGGGCTGAGTTTGGTGGCGGTTCGATGCCCGATAATGCAATTCACGGTTCTGATTCGCCCGAAAGTGCTAAACGTGAATTATCCTTTTTCTTTGCGGAGGTTGATTTAATCGATGACTGATCAACAGATCTGGTGGTTGGTGGGAATGATAGTGGGGGCCTTTCTGATCGGTCTTGTTGTTCTGATTGTTAATCCGGAATACAGGTTTAGCGAGATAATCGAAACTAACAGTGACTATTATGCTAACGTCGAGGTGCATCCGCCGCGATGAGAGATCTGATTATTCCTGGCATAATGATTTTTACCTTCGCATTTATTGGCGGCGTGGTTTTAGGGGTATTCTATCCGCTCGGTCCGGATTATATAAGTTCGTTGTGGATAACTACGGCAATTATTGCCGTGGTCGGGATCGCCGGGTTGTATGTTCAACAGAGCAAACAACAATTTTCAAAAGTTTTTCTGTACGGATTTTTAATTATTCTTGCTTTTTTTATTGGTTGGGGACGTTATTCTCTGGCCCGCGGTGAACTTTATGAAAATCATATAACCTCTGAGGGTTATCTTTCCGATGGTTTTGATGACCTGCGTGTGTTTGAGGGTGAGGTTGTGGAAGCACCGCAGGTTTTTGAAGACAAGACCCGGCTGCGCATCCGACCGGAACGGATCTGGTTGAGTGAAGATATGTCCGAGCCGATTGAGGATGTACGGGGGGATATTCTTTTTCAGGTGTCGCCGCATCACACAGAAGAGTGGGCGGGTATCAGCTATAATGACCTGGCCAGTAACGAAATTTATGGGGACCGTCTGCGGATCACCGGCTCTTTGATGGAACCAATGGATGTTAACAACCCCGGGGGGTTTTCTTACCGCCAGTTTTTAAATAATCAGGGTATATATGCCACCACCTGGTACGCTCAGGATCTGGAGCGCCTTGAAGAAGGGGAGCGAAATAGATTTGTTTCCTGGTCGTTGAATTTGCAGACTGAGATGTTAAAAGTAATAAAAATGACGATGCCCTATCCTCATTCCGCTTTTCTTGGTGGAGCCACACTTGGTTTGAGATATGGTCTCCAATATGCAGTTACCCCTTTTGAAGGTTCGGATGATCTCATTAACGATCAGTTTCGTCATGCCGGGACTATGCATGTGCTTGCTGTTTCCGGCCTGCATGTTGGAATTATTGCTGTTGCTTTCTGGGCTCTTTTTGCCGGCCTGCGTATCCCGGCTAAAATATATGCACCGATGGTTATTTTGTGTTTGATTATATTCACAATTATCACCGGAGCTCGTCCGGCCACCCTGCGTGCGGCTATTATGACCAGTTTGATGATTCTTGCTTTTGCTTTCCTGGAACAGAGTTTGAAGAATTCTGTTTTGTTGGGGATAACTGTGGCTGCTCTGTTGATTTTGCTTTTTCAGCCGACACTTGTTTTTGAAGCGTCCTTTACCCTGTCCTTTACTGCTGTTTTATGTCTGGCTCTGATGACCGGCCCTGCCGACAGGATTTTACAAAAAATAAGCGGGTTAAGCTTTATTTTATTCTGGGTCTGTCTGGTGATTACTGTTGTATTACTGATCTTTTACTGGAATACAATGTTTACCTGGTATGTGTATATACCGTATGGACTGTTCTGGTTTTTTGTTTTTCGTTATGCCCGTGAAGTTGATAGTCGCCAGTTAATAGCAGGGGGGGTGGGTTTCCTTGATTTGCCCCCGGCGCTGAGAAATTTCTTGTCAGCACAGATAGCGATTCAGTTTGGGATGATGATTCCGCTGAGCGCTTTTTATTTTCTCGAATATCCATTCGCCGGTGCCTTTGCTAACTTTTTTGCTATTCCGCTGGTTGGTGTGGTTGTTCCCCTGGGTCTGTTCGCCGGTTTGATCGGTCTGGTACCCGCGATTGGACCCTGGGTGGCTCTGATTTTGAATGCCGGTAACTATATAGTAGTCCACATATTTTTGTGGATATCCCATGCCTCCGCCCTGATTTTCCCTTATCCGTCGGTCAGAAAATTTACGATCTGGCATCTGCTTGCTTTTTATGGTGTGATTGCTGTGTTTATCTGGTGGGATAGTGTTTATGAACTTTTGAAAAAAGGATATTTCTGGTTAATAGAAAAGGTTTTACAAAGACCGATACTCCCCCCAAAACAGGCGGTAATAGTTTTTCTGCTGCTGCTGGGGCTTATAATGTATGGCGCTTTTTTCTTTCATGATCCATCGCCCGATCAGCTTACCGTTACGGTTATGAATGTGGGATACGGGGAAGTGGTTGCTATTCAGACCCCCAATGGAAGTAATATACTTCTTAATGGTGGAACCTTTAAATGGGATCATCACAGCAGGGATGGTCTTGCTGATAGGTGGGACCAGGGGCGTAAAACGGTTGCACCGTTTTTTCTTGAACAGGGAATAAAAACTCTTGATCTCCTGGTTGCTCAATCACCCGAACCGCATCGAATTGGCGGGCTGCCATTTATAACCGACCAGTTTGTGGTTCGTCAGGCTGTCGGTCCTTTGCGTCAGGATGAGTTTTTAACCTCGGATGGACAGTTGACCAAAAGACGCTACGTGAGTGCGCTTCATGATAATTATCTCGCCAGTAATTCATCTGCGGAATGGTTTGAAAAGGATTACTATTGGAACTGGCAGCGCTGGTGGGAAGCTATTAGTTATAGAAATGTGCCCTACCGGGCGGCTCGCCGGGAGGACATGCTATTCAATGAAACTATCGACGGTCTGAAAATGAAACTTATAGCAATGCATCCGCCCCAGAGAACTTCATATGATATGTACAGCGCTTCCAACCGTTCTGTCGTTCTGCGTCTTGAATACGGGGATGTTTCTGTTCTGTTCCCCGGGGATATTCGCAGTGAAGCCCAGGAAGAACTGGCCACACTTCCGCGGAGTTTTATTGAAAACGATGTGATGCTTGTTCCAGCCAGCGTAACCGAAGATGACAGTTTCAATCAGAGTTTCCTGGAAACAGTTAATCCTGACTACGTGATAATGTCGACCGGGAGAGTTGAAACAGTCGGTGGGTTTGCCGGCGGGGCGATGGAAGAGCGCGCCGATGAGAATTTTGAAAAATATGGTTCTGTTTTTCCTTCGGGGAGGTTATTTCGCACCGATGAAGATCTTGCAATCATTATAAAAACTGATGGCCAGGACCTTGATGTTCGAACTTTTGCTGAAATAACCGGTGAGCAGTCGATTGACGAAGAAGATGCCGATGTGCAGCAGACCGGTTGGTAAAATATAGCTATTTGCGGTAGTTGGTTGCAAAGGGAGTTGTAATAACAGGGGAGCGTTTTTTGCTTGACAAAAATTGCCTGTTTATTTAACAATAGTACCTGATTGCTGCAGTTTACTCTGTTCACCGGGGGCCATAAATATGAGCAAACAACAGTTTTATCTTACCGTTTTACTCGCTTTTTTGGTTATTCTTGCTGCGCCCGGTTTTTTTATGGAGACCCCGCAGGAACAGCAAAAAAAAAGCGGCAACCAGGTAAAAAAACTGGACCCTTCTGTCCGCGATTTAATCCCGAACACAACTATTGACCTTGAACCAACCACTGAAGAAGAACGCCAGGAAATAGTTTATTCCCGTAAGATTAATATTAACGAGGCCGACCCGGAAGAACTGCAGGAAATTCCCCGGGTCGGCGAGGCAACCGCCCAGCGGATTGTTGATTTTCGTGAAGCGGGCGGTGTTTTTTATCGTGTTGATGATCTGACTAAGATCAAGAGAATAGGTGAGCGTACTGTTGAAAATATGCGCCCCCATGTTACTGTTGGCAGAAAATACGAGGAGATGGAGCCCGAGGAAAAAAAAGAGGATAAAATAGATATTAATACCGCTTCCCGGGAAAAACTACAGGAAATTACAAGGGTTGGAGCTGTAACTGCTGCAGATATAATTGCTTACCGGGACCGCTACGGTGGTTTTTCTAATATTGAAGAGCTCAAGAAAGTTAAAGGGATAGGCTCCAAAACTTTTGATAGGATGAAAGACCAGATTGAAGCTTCTGCTGTCAGTGGTTTATCTCCAGCCCGGCCTGCCTCGTCTTCGGCTCCAGCCGGTAAAATAAATATTAATACGGCGGATAATAATCAGCTACAGAAATTAACCGGTATCGGTCCGGCAACCGCCCGCAAAATTATTGAGTACCGGGAGAAACATGGTCATTTTTCAACTCTTGATGATCTTAGCAATGTCTCCGGGATAGGGCCGGTAACCGTTGACAATATTCGTGGAGATGCGGAAGTACGTTAAACTTATGAGTAAGGATGATCTAATTGAGCAGTGACCATTTCAGTGATTATATAGAAAAACAAACCGAACCCGCCGGGGAACCGGATACTGTCCTGGGCTGGATAGTTATTTTTTCTCTGCTGCTTGTCGGCGCCTTTCTCTGGTTTAATGTAATCCCCGCCTATATTAATACATTTTTGGGTGGCCCTTCCGGTCCGCAGGGTATATCCGATCTTGATATACCCGGTGATGGAACAATCCCCGGCCGTCGTGACGGCGAACTGGCGGTTGTTTTTTTTGACGTGGGATTTGGTGATGGTATTTTAATCCAGGCTCCTGATAACACAACGTCGTTAATTGATGGTGGTGAAGGGCAAAATCCCCAGCACGATGAAGTTGACCCTCATGACTGGGCTTATGAACTTTATCTGCCCTTTTTCCAGACTACAGGTATAAAACGTCTTGAAAATCTAATTAATACTGTCCCTCTCAGCCATTACATGGGAGCTCAGCCCGATCTGGTTGCTCATCCGCTGGTCGGAGTTAACAGGCTATATTTAACCGGATATCCGGCTACTCATTTTTCTTACCGCCGTCTTCAGGCCGAAGCCCGCAACAAGGAAGAGGTAACCGTTGAGACGATGGATGAAAATACGGAACTTGATTTTGGTCCCGGAGCTAAAGGCAAGGTTATCTTTGGTAAATCAAATGTGCGTGCTCCCGATGATGCCAGCCATGTCATATATTTTAAGTACGGTGATATCAGTTTTTTATTTATGTCCCATCTTACCGATGAAATGGAGAAGGAACTCACTTTGAAGTGGGGAGACAGTCTTGATGTTGATGTCCTGAAGGTAGGGCGGCATGGTGCGCGCGATGGAACTACCGACGAGTTTTTGAGTTTTGCTGCCCCGGACTATGCTGTTATTTCTTCTTCGACTCGAAACCATCTCTATGCTCCAGCCGATGAAGTTTTAGAACGGTTGCGCGCTGCCGGCGTTTCACGCAACAATTTGTTGCGAACGGATAGCCAGGGACATATAGCTTTTTATACCGATGGCAGGACAATTAGAATTCAACCAGCCCCCTTTCCGTTTCTCTAAAAGGGGAGTTGATTGAGCGGTGTTTTTAATTAATTTTAAAAGGCAGCACAAAAGGGTTTTCATTTCAATATCTATTTATTAAGATTAATATAGATGAAGGAAAGTTTTAAAATTTTTAAGGAGGTTCGTCTTATGCGTCGTTTTTTAATATTATTTGTATGTGTATCGTTTTTGTTTGCAGCAGGTTGTGGGGGTGATGAGGAACCCGCTGAAGAAAGGGTAGGAATGGAGCCGGGGGTTGAGGAACCCGCGGAACCGGAGGAACCCGCGGCCCCGGAGGAACCCATGGAACCGGAGGAACCCATGGAACCCCGTGAGCCCACGGAAGAAACAGCTCCTGAACCGGAGACTGCGCCAGAAACAGAGCCGGAAACAGAGTCCGAGGATGAAGCAGAAGAGGTTATGCTCGGTGATATTGATATAAATACCGCTGATGCTAGTGAGTTCCAGCAGCTTAAAGGTGTTGGTCCGGCTACCGCAAACAATATTATCGAATATCGTGACCAGTCCGGTCCATTTAGCAGTGTCGATGAGTTGGACAATGTTTCTGGTATTGGTCCGGCCACGCTGCGTAAAATGAAGGAAGCAGCCGGTATGGATGTTGAATCGGCTCCCGAAACTGCAGAACCTGCTGATGGTGAGATAAATATTAATACTGCTTCGGCCACTCAATTGCAGGGTATTACCGGTGTTGGTCCCGCAACTGCCGATGCTATTATTGAGTATCGAGAACAACACGGTGATTTCGGTAGTGTTGATGAGCTGACCAATGTCAGTGGTATTGGTCCGGCGACTCTTGAAAAAATGAAGTCTCAAATAACAGTTGGTGAGTAATTAAAAACTGTTTTTGAGTTCTTTGATTTGTTAATTAAAACCGCAGACGACAGTAGTCGTCTGCGGTTTTTTTGTTTTAAAGGGGTTCGGTAGTGGAATAGTTTTCGGGGAGTGAAAGGCTATCGAAAAAGAACTGGACAATTATATTGGTCGATTAAACCCGCAGCTGTCTGACTATCTGTGTCGCCTTATAGAACGCAGTCGCAGTGAGGGTTACTACAGTCAGCTTATCTCTTTGCTGTTTTTACCCTATCCTTTGAATTCGGAACAGCTATCAGCTTTTTTGCATGATTTTTACCAGTCCGGCCCGCTTGTTGTTCTCGCAGGAGCCGGAAGTGGTAAAACGACTGTTATGACCCGTAAAATCGCCCTCCTGCTAGCGTCCGGAGTTGATCCGGCCACTATCCTGGGATTGACGTTTACCCGTCGCTCTGCCCGGGAAATGGAAAAAAGGATCAAATCCCATCTCGGTGAGGATTTAAGCTTAGAAAAAAACGGTGTAGTGACCGCTTTTCCTCGTATGGATACTTTCCATGCTACCGGGCTCAAACTTTTAAAAAATTTTCTCCCCGGTGATAGTCAGGCAATGGCCGGTTATTACCACGAAAATTATTCAGAAGGATTCAGGTTACTTACTACCGCTGAAGAACAGGATATTGTTAGTGATTTAATGGCTGAATTAGGGTTTGGAAAACATTTTGCCGGGCTTGTTTTAGAGAAAGCGTCCCGGCTGGTAGAAAATCTGCGTGTTTTTGATAGTTCACCTGAGCCGGGGAGTGACCTTGAGTTTGAAGCTTTGCGATTTCTTAATCTTTATCGTGGATTTAAGATCAAAAATAGGTTTTTTGATCTTCAGGATCTCGTTTCGGTAACTGCTCATCTGCTCAGGACGGAACAGATAATTCGCGCTCAGCTTCAAAAACAGTTTAAATTTATCCTGGTTGATGAATTTCAGGATACAGATTTTGCTCAGTTGACTATGCTGGCCCATCTTTCCGGGGATAGCAAACATGTTTTTGCTGTCGGTGATGATTACCAATCGGTCTACGAGTGGAGGGGAGCACATCCTGAATTTATTAGAAACTTCAATCTCTTTTTTCCTGAAACACGTAAAATTCGTCTGACCAGGAACTATCGTTCCAAAGCGCGCATTTTGCTGGCCGCCGATAGTCTCTTTATGCGCGATAAAAAGAAAAACAAGCGTTTTCTGCGCCCAACTCGCCGGCGGAAAAATGGAGAGCTTGATTTTGGGGAGAAGATAGCTCTTTTTGAAGCACGTGATGGAGCCGAAGAACGAGACTTTTTGTTTTTTAAATTAAAAAATTTGCATGAACAGGACGGTATCGATTATTCTGATATGGCTATTTTTTATAGACTGCAGTTCCAAAAAAAACCGGTTGTTGCGGGTTTGAAACGCCTTGGCCTGCCTTACCGTATTATTGGTGAAAAATATTTTTTTAAACAGGCAGTGCCGCGAAAAATAATTGCCCTCTGTAGAATTCTGAATTGTATCGATGTTGAACTTTTACTGCAAGAAAATATTTCTGAATTTCCTGATCTTAATACCTTTTTTAATTGCTGGTGGTTTTCCAAACCGAAGTTGTTTCCGGGGAGTAGTTCAGATTTAGAATTGGAACAGAAAAACTATTTAAAATTGCTAAACCGTAATCTGCGCAGTGGGGCTTGTGCGACCCGCTGGCAGGATTTTATTACCGAGAGTGCCCGGCGGCTTGTTAGCTGGAAAAAAGAACTTGATTCAGGAAAAAGTTTTCGGGAGATTATGTGTCAAATCGAAGATATCCTTCCTATCTATAGCTGCCGTGAATATAAAAAACAGTTTCGGCGCTTTGAAATCTGGTTGGAAACAGAACAACTGGATAGTCCATCCGCCATCCTGGAAAAAGCTGCTCTTGCTTCAATAACATCCGCCGAGCAAAAGCGGTCCGGGCCGGCTATAAATCTGATGACTCTTCATGCCTGTAAAGGGCTTGAATATGATGTTGTTTTTATTATTGGGCTGGAAGATGGTATTTGTCCCTGTTGGTTTTATTCCGGCGATCGGGGCGATAAAAATAAATGGCTGAATGAGGAAAAAAGAGTTTTTTATGTTGGTTTAACCCGCGCCCGTGATCACCTGTATCTTTCCTACGCTCTGCAGCGCCAGTTTTACGGTAAGAAACTGTGGCGTCGACCCAGCCGCTTCTTAAAACTTATCCCGCGCGAATTCATTGAGCATCGCCGTGTTCCTTTAAATCTGCTTGAAAAACTAAAAAAATATATTTCCTGTTACCACCAATAAAAAGTTGTACATTTGCTGCAATCCGCTAACAGATCTCAGGTTCAAAGAAAAAACTAAAACTGTAACCCCGTCAGGCCCGGTCAGAGTGTGTGGGTGACGCAGAACAAAGGAACAGTTTCCACTGATTTTCAGGGGAATCAGAACCTTCCACTGGTTTGTCATTGCCCGGCCTGATGCACAAGGATGTGCTAATGCTGCGGACACATGGATGTGTAAGAGCAGCTTTGGCCGGACAATCCATTCCCCCAACCCCCGTCATTGCCCGGCTTGACCGGGCAATCCAGCCCCCCAAATCCTGTCATTGCCCGGCTTGACCGGGCAATCCAGCCCCCCAAATCCTGTCATTGCCCGGCTTGACCGGGCAATCCAGTGACTTTGATTTTGACTCTATAAATTCAAAACCGTAAAGTCAAAGCCACTGGATTCCCGCTTTCGCGGGAATGACCGTCGAAAGGTTCTGAGGGGACTCTTCGGGTTTCTGGCATAGCTTTAAACCTATCATGATTATTCTTTATATCTAACCCGAATTACTCACGACAAAAACGTTGTGAATAGATTCGCCCGCTGGACAGC
>JBKGYI010000026.1:0-9386 GCA_046546195.1 bacterium
CCTCGGAAGCCGGGCTGGAGGCCCGGCAGAGAATGAGTAAATAAGATTCCCTGCCAGCGTTCTTCGCTCGCAAAACTCAGCTTCAACACATCAACCTAAACCGGCATGCTTGCTTGCGCATAATTTAGAGGATAATCAAATAACGTCGGTGGGGTCTACATCTACACTGATTCGAACCGCGGGATCTAGCTTTGCAAGCGACTTCATAGCCTGGCACCGCCAGATGCGGTCAAAATGGCCGCGGGCCAATAGATGCCAGCGGTATTTTCCTTTTAGATAATTAATGCCGCAGGGCACGGGGCCCAGCAATTCTGCAGATGAAGATGGCAAAAATTCGCGCAGACTGTTCAAAGTTTTAACTACCTGTTCCTCACTTCGCCCGCTACCTATAAAATTAATCAACCGGGTAAAAGGCGGGTAGCGCAGTGATTTTCGCATATCAAGTTCGTGGCAGTAAAAACTATTATAATCGGATTTAACACCATATTGGATGGAATAATGGCCGGGGTTATAGGTCTGGACAAGAACCGTGGCTCCGCTGTGACTGCGGCCGGCGCGGCCGCAGACCTGAACAAGCTGCTGAAAAGTTTTTTCACCGGAACGAAAATCAGGAAACTGCAGACCGCTGTCCGCGTTTACCACGCCGACAAAATCAACTCCGCCAAAATCAAGCCCCTTGGTTACCATCTGCGTACCCAGCAAAAGAGCGGAGTCGGCCCGGGCGAACTGCCTGAGCAGACGGCTGCGACTACCTCTGGCAGTTACCGTATCGGCATCCATACGAATAACTGTATGTTCGGGGAAAAGTTTTCGGGCCCGGCGGTTTAACTGCTGGGTTCCCAGTCCGATAATCTGCAGTTTTTTACCGCAGTCCGGACAGGTTTTGGGGATGGGTCGGCTATAACCGCAATAATGGCAGCACAACCGGGCCGGTTTAGAATGTGGGGTCAGGGAAATATTACAATTATTACAGTCCACAGTATTCCCACATTCCGAGCAGATAAGAAAATTACTATAACCACGCCGGTTCAAAAACCAGATCGCTTTTTTCCCCTGTTGCAATACTTCGGTAGTTTTTTTTAAAAGAGAATCGGTAAGCAAACTGTCACTGCCCCGCAAATCCTCAATCAGCACCTCGGGGAGTTCCCCACCGGCGGGACGGGTTACCATCTGCAGTTTATTATATTTTTTTGCAAAAACATTAGTTATCGACTCCAGGGCCGGAGTGGCACTGCCCAGCAAAACAGGTATCCCGGCCAGGCGAGCTCGCATCACAGCCACATCGCGGGCATGATACCGCGGTGTCTGCCCCGATTTATAAGAACTGTCATGCTCCTCGTCGACAATAACCAGCCCCGGATCCACAAGCGGAGCAAAAACAGCCGACTGAACACCGAGAACCACCCGGGCTTCACCGCTTCGAACCCGGCGCCATTCATCACTTCTCTCCCCCGCCGAAAGCTCACTGTGTAAAATAGCTAATTGTTCACCGAACCGCGCTTTAAATTTTTCCAGTAAAAATGCAGCCAGTGTTATTTCCGGCACAAGCACCAGCGCTGTTTTACCGCGCTGCAGCGTTTCCTGGACAAGCCGAAAATATATTTCTGTTTTCCCGCTGCCGGTGACTCCGTGCAAAAGATGAGCACTATAACCACCGGAAAACGATTCGCGAATCGTTTCCAAAACATTCTGCTGTTCCGAAGTCAACTTTTCCGGAACAAAAGCTTCTTTTTCCCGGTAACCGGTAAAAGGTGTTCGCCTGATTTTCTTTTTTTCGCGCCTGATCAACCCCTCTTTTTCCATTTTACACAGCAGGGCGGTAGCATTGAGTCGATCTGGCAGATCTTTTTGAAAACAACCGCTATCCGGGCTTATAAACTCAATCAGCTCACGGCGGCGGCCGCTTAAATCGGTTTTAGGAAGCGGGCGGGCGATAGTCAGGTAATTTAATTTTTTTATGGAAATATCCGGTTTTTTGAACTTTATTTTTTCCTCGAGATAACCTGCTTTGACCAGTTCCTGCAGTTTTTTTGTGGTTTCTCCCTTTTTATTGTTAAAAAAACCTTTTGCCTGATCAATAGCAAAGGTTTTCTGTTTTTTAAGAAATTCACAAAATTCCACATCGATATCTTCCGGAACAAAATCAGGATTTTTCAGACGCCAGCGTTTAAACGGACGGGGAAGATAACGGGCGGGCATAATCGCCTCGAAAACACGGTTTACGGGAGAAATATAATATTCCGAGACCCAGCGACCAAGAGCAATTAAATCCGCGGGCAGCGGGGGAAAATTCGCCAGCTTTTCAGTAACCTCTTTTAGTTTTTCCCCGTCAGCAGACACAAGTTCAACTTCCTCTATCACCAGACCCACTGTCAACTGGTTCCCCAGAGGGACAACTACCGGATAACCAAGATATTCCCCGTCTCCGGGGGCAAGGTAGGTGAATGGTTCGTCTATATTGCGGCGCAGGAAGACCACTTTGAGGGCGCGGCGGGATTCAACTGTCATTTAAGCTGGTCTGCAGCCAGTTTAAGGTCATCTATAAATAACTGGGCCTGGGTTCGATTACGCAGAATGTAGGCGGGGTGATAGGTGGGAACCAGTTTCCTGCCCTCCCACTCGTAAACCCGGCCCCGGGCGCTGGATATGTTTTTATCCTCGCCAAGAAAATATCGAAGTCCAAAATTACCAAGTGGCAGCAAAACATCAGGATCAACAAGTTCAAGCTGACGGTCAAGATAAGGGCGGCAGGTTGTGAGTTCCTCAACCCGGGGATTTCGATTATCCGGCGGGCGGCATTTAACAACATTCGTTATATAGAGAAGCTCAGCGGGAAGCTTTATCTTTTTAAAACCACCGCGCAAAAGCTGACCGGAAGGTCCTACAAAAGGAATCCCCTGTTCGTCCTCAACCGCGCCAGGAGCTTCGCCAACAACCATAATCCGGGCCGACACATTCCCCTCGCCGACCACCACGTTGGTTCTATTCTCAGATAAAGAGCATTTTGTACAGGTTTGAAGTTCACTGCTTAATTGCATTAAAGCATCTTTTTGGGGGCGAACATCCATTTTTGTCGGTTTCCTCTCCACTACAGTTTGATTGTCAATTACCGGACCTATTTTTGCCGGCGGTTCTTCTTTTAAAGAAGCTGTTAGATATCGATGCAATTCATAGGCCAGTTGTGCTCTGCTCATTTTTCAGCTCCTCACAGCCCCTGTTATCCCCCAAATCGCAGAAAATTTAAACTGTTTTAAGATTTCAATCTATCAGACCAGACCGGAGCGAATTTTTATTTCACCCTCTAATGTTTTTTTAACCGGGCAGCGTTTAGATATTTCAAGCAGTCGCTCTTTTTGTTTTCGATCTAGATCGCCTTTAAAATCCAGCTTAATCTTTATTTCAGAAATTTTTGCATCCTCGGACTCACAATCCTCACAATCCCGGGCATGAATCCGGTCATGAGAAAGTTGGGCCGAAACAGATTCCAGCGGAATATTTTTTCGTTTTGCATACATCTGGACGGTAATCATCGTACATGAACCTACCGCGCTGAGCAAAAGCTCATAAGGACCGGGCCCTTTGTTAGCCCCACCCTGTTCTTCGGGTTCGTCCGCCCGCCAGCGGTGCGAACGGGCCGTTATTTCCTGTGTATAGAGCTTATCCCCAGACTGCATTTCAATTTTTGACATATCAGTTCACTCCCGGGGTAATTTTTAATTTTTCCAGCCAGAGTAACAACTGAAGTGCAATCTCGTTTTTATTGGCCCGGCCCAGACTGCGTATGAAATTAGGCGGAACGATAAAAACATTTCGATTAAACTCCGACCCCATCCCCCCGTCATGCTGGCGCAGGGAATTAAAAACAACAGCATCCAGCTGCTTGCTGCGGGCCTTTTCGCCGGCCTTTTCGGGTCCCCGGGAATCATCGGCCGAAAAACCGACAAGAATTGCCTCCGGGTAACTTTTGCGCAGTTCCGATATAATATCGGGATTTTTTTTCAACTTAACAGTCAGCTCATCCTGCCCCGATTTTATTTTCCCCGAAACAGATACGGGCCGGTAATCGGCAACCGCTGCCGCTCCTATATAACCGCTGTTGTTATCCATATTATTTTGCAGATACTCATGCATATCTGCGGCTGTTTCCACCTCTACCCGCGAGTAGCCGGGATTTGGATAGAACTGTTCCTGCGCCGCGGTAACCAGCTCCACATCAGCGCCCAGGCGGGCCAGCTGCCGGGCCAGGGCTTCCCCCATCCGGCCGCTGGAACGGTTACCCAGATAGCGTATGTCGTCCCAGGCTTCTTTGCTGCCGCCGCCGCTGACAAACCATTTTTGACCGGCAAACAGCTCCGGCCACCAGCGGGCTATCAAAGTTTCAACAATATTCTCCGGTTCGGCCAGACGACCGGGGCCAACATCTCCACAGGCCATCACACCATTAACCGGAGCGATTATTTGCTCCTGGTATTCATTTACAATTTTCTGCAATTCCTTATTTTTCCAGAGACGCGGATTCATCGCCGGGGCATAAAAAACCGGTCCCCGGAAAGCTGTTATTACAGTTGACAGCAGATCACTGGCCGCAGGATGTTTGATCTGCAAAATCCGGTTGGCGGTAGCAGGGGCGACAAGAATCAGATCAGAATTTTCAATCGCTTCGAGATGAATCATTTCCCCCGGATCCGCGTCACTCCACATATCATTCAAAACCGGCTGGCCGGTCAGAGCCCCGGCAGTCTGAGGCGGAAAAAATCTGGCCCCGTCTTCAGTAAGTAAAACCTGGACCCGGGCTCCGCTGTTCCGCAAGACTTTAATAATCCGGTCCGCTTTGCAGGCCGCTATACTGCCGGTAACCGCCAGCAAAACTCGCTGATTTTGCAGTGGTTTAGAGGCCGAAAGAAGATTTTTTGAATTCACAGGCGGGGACGGCCTCTTTTAATTCGCTCAAGACGTGTTTTTTCAGCGATACGAATCGCCTGGACCCGCGCAACGGCTGTTTCTATCGAATCGTTTACAACAAGATAATCGTAATTACCCAGCTCCATCAGTTCGGAGCGAGAATTTTTCAACCGTTTCCGGATCTCCGCTTCGGTTTCAGTATTCCTGCTGCGAAGCCTGTTTTCTAACTCTTCCATGCTCGGTGGAGCAATAAAAACCATCACAGCATCCGGATAAAGTTTTTTTATCTGTTTCCCCCCCTGGACATCGATATCAAGCATCACGTCATTACCGCGCTTAAGTTCATCCAACACCGCCTGGCGGGAAGTGCCGTAATACTCACCGTGAACATTGGCCCACTCCAGAAATGCATTATTATCAATCATCTTTTTGAAAACGGATTCATTAACAAAATGATAATCCTGGCCATCAATCTCGCCAGCTCTCGGAGCGCGGGTTGTTGTGGAAACAGAAAAGACAAGTTTTTCGTAACTATCGAGCAGGTTACGACAGATAGTGGATTTTCCGGCACCGGAGGGAGCAGAAAAAATTAAAAGGAGCGGAGGCTCATCACAGTCAATAAGATCCAGCAAATTGATATCGTTATCAGTCTTCATTCGACATTTTTCACCTGCTCACGACATTTTTCAAGCTCCGATTTAATATCAACAGCAACCTGGCTTATTTTCGCGTCATTGGCCTTGGCCCCTGTGGTATTAATTTCTCGCTGCAGCTCCTGGAGTAAAAACTCCAGACTCTTACCAACCGGACCATCTTTGTCCAGGTAACTTTCGAACTGTTTTATGTGGCTTTTCAGGCGGGCTATTTCTTCGCTAATATCGCATTTATCGGCATAGACTTTAAGTTCGTCGGCCAGCCGCTGGCTCAGCTCATCCTCGGGCAGCTTAAGATAGGACTGAACCGATTCCAGAATCCGTTCCCGGTATTTCGCAAGCGCCTCGGGAACCCGTTGTTCGATCTTTTTGAGATAACGGTTTATATTATTTTTTCTTTTTTTCAGATCTTTTTTCAATTCTTCCCCCTCGGTGCAGCGCATCTCAATCAAACTGGCGACAGCTTTTCTCACCGCTTCTAAAATCAACTCCTCGGTTTGCTTGCTATCACGTCGAACTTTCTTCAGCTTCAAAACACCGGGCAAATTCAAAAGTTCACCCACACGTATTTTATTATCCACATACTGGCTGAAGCCAATATTTTTATCAATAGCAGTTAAATATTTTTGAACAAGACGGTCGTTAATCCGCGGTTCTTCTTCATACTCGAGGAGATTACTTTCAATCCTAATTTCAACCGAACCGCGCTCCAGCCTGTTTTTGACGAAACTAACCACCTTTCGCTCGATAGCGGGGTGGCCGTCAAGATTAACCTTAATATTGGAATAGCGTCGGTTCAGGGAAGATATTTCAACTTCCACATAAGAACCGTTTTTTTCGAGGACGGCTTCTCCAAATCCTGTCATACTTCTCATAGTCATCACACTTTATTTAAATTTTTCTCTGTTTTTTAACTGCCGGCAAATTCTTTCCGGCTGATACGGTTTATAAATATAATCATCGATCCCGGCATCTATTAAAGATTTTAACTGCTCAGATTCTACTTTACGATTCACAACAGCAACTGTAAGCCCCGGGTATTTTTTCAACCAGTTAAGCTGTTTTTCAAAATCAAAATCGGGTTCAAAATAAACGGCAAAATAGTTCTGGTGGCCGGTGACTTCATACAGCTCCGCCGATTCGGAAACAAGAAATACATCACGGCGTGTATATTTTCTAATAATTTGCTGCAGCAGTTCGCCCTGGGCGGATTTACGATGCTGAATTAAAACGGGAGTTGACATTTAACCGGCAACCCGCGAGCGATTCAGCCGCAAAATAACTGATATTTCGCCTCTCCTTATCCCGGTTTTTTCAGCAATAGCAGCGGGTTCATAACCTTGCCGGGCCAGTTCTAAAACCTTTTCCCGCCGGGTACCGTCAGCAGCACCGGTTTTATTGGAAGCAGACTGAACCTGCCGCAAGGACTTATTAACCCCCTCGGCATTATCAACTATACGCTCCAATTTTTTAGCTTTCAAATCAGCCAGTTCGATTACCCGGCGCAGCTCATCTATCCGATCATCTAACAGATCAACATTAGTTGCAGAAACCGAATTAAATTCAGACAGAAGGCTGCTGATACGGCTGGAGAGCTGATCCGCAGAGAGTTCCTGCTGGCGGCGAAACCGCCGATAAAAATATACGGCAATCGACAAAGCCAGCACGGATATAAAAAAACTAAGATACGCCAACTTTGTTCCTCCTGACAGCTTATTTCGCAGTCCACCTGTATCAAAAAATTAGCATCTACAGGTCAGATTAATGTGATTCAGGTGGTAACATCAAGATAGTTACCGATTCCAGGAGAATCCGGCTGGCCCTGTTTTTTTTCTTTTTTTTCTTCTTCCTCTTTTGGACCTCCGGACCCCTGATAACCCTGATTACTTCCCTCCGGTTTTTCCCCGATAGCGTTATTTTCTTCCGTATCACCGGATTCATCAGTAGTATTTTCTTCCAGCTTCCGCTCTTCTATTTCTTCTTTAGCGCGAGCAGCACGAGCATTTTCTGGAGCTTCCCGCTCGGCAGTGACCTCATTAGCAACTCGGCCGGCCTGCTGGACCGCTACCTGTAAATCCAGTGGAGAAAAAGGCATCATGTTCACCTTCAGAATTTTTTATAAAATACTACCCTCTATGGAGGCTGTCGCAAAAACCACCGCGCGCCTCTATATATACTATAATACATCAGTGCATGCTTCTTCAAATTCTGAAAGTTTACTGCGCAGACTAACCGTAGCTTTACTGTGAATCTGTGACACACGTGACTCTGTCACATCCAGCACCTCACCTATCTCCCGCAGTGTTAAATCCTCATAATAATAAAGAGTAATGACCAACCGTTCTTTTTCGGGCAATTCAGCAATAGCATCGGCGAGGAGATCTTTTAGTTCTGCCTCATTAATAATATTATCCGGTTGATATTCGGCTTTACCTTCCACAGCATCCTGGATGCTGACCTTTTCATCGCCGTCATTAACATCCCACATTTCATCAAGAGAAAGCAAACTGGTCCCACTGATCTCAAGAAGTAGTTCATCCAGTTCTGATTTTTCCATGCCCATATGTCGGGCGATCTCTTCATTGGATACGGCCCGGCCATGCCGGTTTTCCAGCTCACATATCGCATTCTTAACTCTCCGGGCTTTACGCCGAATCGAACGCGGTATCCAGTCACGAGCTCGCAACTCGTCAAGAACCGCGCCGCGCACACGGGGAATCGCATAAGTCTTAAACTTTATCCCACGAGTATGATCATATTTTTCAATTGCATCAATCAAACCAAGCGTTCCGTAACCAATCAGGTCATCGAACTCCACATTCGGTGGCATTTTTCGGGCGACCTTACCAACAACATGTTTTACAAGGGGAGCATACTGAACAATAAGGTCATCACGGGCAGTCATATCCCCGTTGTCTTTATATCTTTCCCAATATCCCATTTCATTTTCAAGCTTTTTAACTGCCATAAGAAACTCCTTACAATAACCTGATTCAAAAAATAGTTTAAAAGAAGTAAATCCCGATGTCCATGCTTTCCCGGTCAACATAAAAATAAACGTAAAGTGTAAAAAAACAATAATTTTAGAACAAAACAACCTCAAGATACTATTATATTTTCATTTATCTATAAAATAAAGGTTCCCCTGAGGCTTTAATCTCCGGGTCAATCAACTATTGGTAAATAAACATAAACATTGCTTCACAGATCAGAACAATTATTCTTCCAGGCTGCCGGAGATTAAATCAGCAATTTGCGCCGCGTCACCACTTTCAAAATCTGATTTTTCCTCCGAATCACCGGCAGAAGTATCTTTTTTAAAATCAGGCGCGTTTCCTTCCTCGTGATGTTCTTCAGACTCCTTTTCCAACTCTCGCTCGGCTTCTCCGGGGAATTGGCTGCCGGAAGTATCTGTCGGGCGGAGCTCCGGCTCCAATTTTTGACTGGTAGCAGCCACCCGATTTTGCTCTTCTTTTTTAGAGTTTTCAAGTAATATAGTGGTCGCTTCCAGGGCAATAGCAACAGCGAACCCGACTCCGCCGGCAGCAATCACACTGCGCATTATAAGTTCGCGCAACAAAACATGGCCAAGGACAAGGTTGATCCCAAAAACGATAATACCAGCAAAAAAACCAGCAAAAATCGATTTAAAGAGCATAAGAAAACCTCACGACAATAGTTCCCAGTTATAAAGAGAACAAAACAGTGCTTTATGTTTTTCTTCGGGCAGAGTCACACGAACCCGGCTTTTCGAAGTGAACTCCAGTTTTGCATTAATTTTTTCAGCAGTAAGCTCACAGATCCGGCGGCGGTGGGCTGGGAACAATTCAT
>JBKGYI010000027.1:0-9271 GCA_046546195.1 bacterium
CTTTTGCACGACTTGAAAAAATTTCATAAAATGTTTAACCTTGTAGCAATGAGATAGCCCTTGTATATTGGTAAGCTTCTATTTAGACTTATACCAATTTGTTTCAGATCGGTATTCAAGTGATTTTTAGCCCGAATAATTCATGAAACTCGTGAATTATTCGCCCGGAGGGCAGCACTCAGCCCTCAATCGAGCAGTTGCCGGTCAATTATTAGAAAATAAGTAAAATTCAGGTTCTTAGTAGAAAACTTAAATTAATAGCTGCTAATCCTCGATTGAAGGCTGAGTGCTGGGTTAACCCAGCCGACAATGGCTGTTTTTGATGCCATTGACGGCTGTCCGGCGGACGAATATATTCACAACGTTTTTTGTTGTGAATAATTCGGGTTAGATTTAACAAAGATTATATAGAAAGTGGGGTTTGCGGACATGACCAAGCTGGCCCTGGAGCTGCATAAAAAGTTTGTTGTTGAGCGTGCTGATATTCAGCGTCTGTTGGACAATCTTGCCGATGAAGAATACAGGATTGTTGGACCGACAATTGATGATGATGTTTTAAAATTTGATGAGATTTCTTCTGTGGATGATCTTCCCGTCGGCTGGCGCGACGAGCAGGAAGGCGGGAAATATCGCCTTCACAATCGCGAGGACGGAGCTCTTTTCGGTTGTTTGCATTCACAGGATTCCTGGAAAAAATATCTTTACCCCTCGGAACTCTGTCTGTTTTCTGCTGACAGAGAAGACGGTAATTTCGATGTTACCCCCGCGGAACTGGAGGCGCGCCCGTACGCTTTCGTAGGTGTTCGTTCCTGTGACCTTCACGCTATAACTGTCCATGACCGTGTTTTCACCACCCCCCCGCACACCGATCCTCACTACCAGATACGCAGACAGAACATGTTTGTCGTTTCAGTTGATTGTACGGAGCCGGGTAACACCTGCTTCTGTCACTCGATGGAAACAGGACCCGAGGTGCGGGCCGGTTTTGATATCAATCTTACCGAAGTAATTGAAGATGGGCGCCATTATTTTCTTGCTGAGGCGGGAACCGGAGACGGAGCCACTGTGCTTTCTTCCGTCCCCCACCGGGAAGCAAGTAAGGTTGAGATAGACAGGGCCCAGAAAAAAATAGAGGCTGCAAAGGATCAAATGGGCCGTAAAATGAAAACAGACGGTCTGAAAGAACTGCTTTATGACCACGTGGAGCATCCCCGCTGGGAGGAAGTTGCCGATCGCTGTTTGTCCTGCGGAAACTGCACCAACGTGTGCCCGACCTGTTTCTGCGCCACAATTGAAGACCGGACAAGCATTGACGGTTCTGAAGCTGAACGCTGGCGGCTTCGCGACTGGTGCTACAGCAAAGATTTTACTTACCTGCACGGAGGCGGTTCGGTCAGAACCACCCCCAAGGCCCGCTACCGGCAGTGGATGACCCATAAACTTGCTTACTGGCAGGATCAGTTTGACCTGATTGGTTGCATAGGTTGTGGACGCTGTATTACCTGGTGTCCGGTGGGTATCGATATCACTGAAGAAGTAGCCGCCCACTGGTCTCAATAAAAATATTGTTAAAAACAGTTAAAGATTTCAAAGGAGGACGAGCGGTTTGGAAAACACAAAACCAGTAGGAATTGAGGAACGGTTTTCCAGTCCCATGGTTCCTGAAAAAGCGGTTGTTAAATATATCCGCCAGGATACCGAGGATACTTTTACACTATATATAGAACCGGAGAATTCCCCGTTTTACTTTAAACCCGGGCAGTTCAATATGCTTTACGTTTATGGAATTGGCGAAGTCCCGATCTCCATATGTGGAGATCCGGCCCGGACCGATACGATTGCTCATACGGTCAAAAACGTAGGCCGGACAACTGCGGCACTCTGTAATTTAAAACCGGGCGACGAGCTTGGCTTCAGAGGCCCATATGGCACTTACTGGCCGGCGAGTGAAATTCCCGGGACAGATATATTGTTTGTGGCCGGGGGGATTGGGTTACCTCCTCTTCGTCCTGCTATCTATCAGGTTATGGCCGAACGTAAGAAGTTCGGTAAGGTTTCTCTCCTTTATGGAGCCAGAAACCCGAATGAACTTCTTTATACGGATGAACTGGAAGACTGGCGCGAACTGATGGATTTTGAATCGGAAGTTACAGTTGATGAGGCCCACGGCGGCTGGTCCGGCCATGTTGGAGTTGTGACCGAACTTATTTCCGAGATCGGTTTTCGTTCCCGGCAGCCGGTTGCCATGATCTGTGGACCTAAAATTATGATTAAATTTACTGTGCAGGAACTTTTAAGTCGCAATGTTCCGGCCTCAAGTATTTATGTTTCACTGGAAAGAAACATGAAATGCGGGGTCGGGTTATGTGGTCGCTGTCAGATGGGCCCGATATTTGTCTGCAAGGACGGGCCTGTTTTTCGCTACGACCGTGTTCAAAAATGGTTTGAAATGGAGGAAGCCTGATATGTCTGAAGCAAAACCTAAAATCGCTGTTCAGAAGTTTGCTTCCTGTGATGGCTGTCAGCTCAGTTTGCTCGACTGTGAGGATGAGCTGCTTGATGTTGTGGGAGAGATAGAGATAGCTTATTTCCCGGAGGCTTCGCGGGATATGAATCCGGGTCCGTATGATATAACTTTTGTCGAAGGGTCGATTACCACAGCTCATGACGCTGAGCGTATTGAGAAAATTCGTGAGGAGTCGAAACTGGTTATCACTCTTGGAGCCTGCGCAACCGCCGGTGGTATCCAGGCCCTGCGTAATTTCGTCGAGGTTGAGGAATATAATGAATATGTCTATCCCCATCCCGAGTATATAGAGACACTCGCCCGGTCAACCCCGATCAAAGATCATATCGATGTTGATTTTGAACTGCAGGGTTGTCCGATAAATAAATACCAGATGGTGGAAGTGATTAATGCTCTTCTTAACGGTCGCGATCCCAATATACCTGAATACAGTGTCTGTTTTGAATGTAAAAGAAGAGGAACTGTCTGTGTGATGGTTGCGAAAGGGATCCCCTGCATGGGGCCGGTTACCAATGCCGGCTGCGGTGCGATTTGTCCCGCCTATGACCGTGGTTGTTACGGTTGTTTTGGTCCGATGGAGAGCCCCAATCCTGATGCGTTGAGTGAACGATTTAAAGAGATGGGTGTGGATGACCGTGATATTTATCGGGTTTTCCACACTTTTAATGCCTATTCCGAAGGATTCAAAGAAGCGGGTGAAAAGCAATGAGCAGTAGAAAATTAGAAGTTGATTATCTGGCTCGTGTTGAAGGGGAAGGAAAGATGTACGTTAATATCGAAGATGATGTTGTAAAAGAGGCCCGCCTGGAGATTTTTGAACCGCCCCGATTTTATGAAGGTTTTCTTCGTGGTCGTAAATACACCGAAGCACCGGACATAACTTCCCGTATCTGTGGTATCTGTCCGATAGCTTATATAACCAGCTCCTCCCAGGCGATGGAACAGATCCTCGGCATCGAGGTTGAGGGGCGTCTGCGCGACCTGCGCCGGTTGATTTACTGCGGGGAGTGGATAGAAAGCCACGGGCTGCACGCTTTTATGCTTCATGCCCCTGATTTTCTCGGTTACCAGGATTCTATTCAGATGGCCGCCGACCACCCGGAAATAGTTAAAAAAGCTTTAAAAGTTAAAAAAATCGGTAACGACATCGTCTCAACGATGGCCGGGCGTGAAATTCACCCGATAAATACTAAAGTCGGTGGATTTTACCGCGCTCCCAAGAAGGAAGAGCTTGAAGGACTTGTCGAGGATTTGAAATGGGGATTGGAAACCTGCCACGAGATGCTTGAGTGGGGAGCCACACTTGATTATCCGGACCTTGAGCGGGATTATGAGTTTGTCGCCCTGCGCCATCCGGAGGAATACGCTATTGATCGCGGTCGAATTGTTTCCAACAAGGGTATCGATATTGAGGCCGATGAGTTTGATGAGTATTTCGAAGAAATTCAGATGGAACACTCTACCTCTTTTTATGCAAAAGTTAAAGGACGTGGTTATTACCTGACCGGTCCGCTGGCTCGTTATACTCTTAATTTTGAACAGCTTTCCGACAGCGCCAAAGAAGCGGCAATTAACGCCGGGCTGGGTGAAGAGTGTTATAATCCCTTCAAATCCCTGCCGGTGCGACTGGTTGAGATGATCTATGTTTACGAGGAAGCCCTGCGGATTATTGCGGATTACGAACGTCCCGAAAAACCGACTCTGGATTTGAAACCAAAAGCCGGAGTTGGGCACGGTGTCAGTGAAGCTCCCCGTGGACTTCTTTACCACAGCTATAAAATAGATGACGAGGGCACGATTGAGGATGCTACCATTGTTCCGCCAACAGCGCAGAACCAGGGAGCTATCGAGGAAGACCTGAAAGATTTTGTTGCCGCCCGGCTTGAGATGGAAGACGACAAGCTGCAGTGGCAGTGTGAACAGGCAATTCGCAATTATGACCCCTGCATTTCCTGTTCATGTCATTTCCTCAATCTGACCGTCGACCGCGACTGAGGGGGTTGGGCACGTCGACCAGCCTGAGCAGATTGTTTATAGGTGCTGGCAATCCGCACGCCGGTGATGACAGAGCAGGGCGCCGGGTAGCTGATTTACTGGCTGAGAAAAATCTTTCCGATATTCAAATAACACAGTGCCTGGGCGATGCCGCCGAGTTAATTGAACTGTTTGAAAAATATCAAACTATTTACTGCTGCGATGCGGTGCGTCAGCCCTCGCGAGCCGGTAAAATATATCGTTTTGAAGCCCATAAAAAACCACTGCCTGTTGAACTTTTTTCCCTTACAACCCATGATTTTGGTCTGCCCCAGGCGGTGGAGCTGGCCCGCAGCATGAATAAATTACCTGAAAAACTTGTTATCTACGGTATAGCAGCAGCTAATTTTCAGCCCGGCGCGAAATTAACCCCCGAAGTGGAAACTGCAGCCCACGAGGTGGCAGAACGTCTGGTGGCGGAGCTAAACCCTGACCAACAATAGCTGTTTTTTTAAGGAGAAATAAATGAAGTCTGCCAAAAGTCGTTTGCGTATCGAAGTGAAGGGTACTGTCCAGGGAGTGGGGTTTCGTCCCTTTGTCTACCGTCTTGCTGATAAATTTTCTCTTAATGGCTGGGTTAATAACAGTGCCGCCGGGCTTTTTATCGAAGTGGAAGGCCCGGACGAAAAACTGGATAAATTCAAAGAACTCCTTGTCGAACAAAAACCAGCCCCGGCAATTATTAATAATATTAAAACTGAAAAATTTCCCGCTGCCGGCTACAGGGGTTTTAAGATTAAAAAGAGCAGCGAAGCAGGTGAGAAAAAAACCGATATCCTGCCCGATCTTGCCACCTGTCCCGATTGTCTGGATGATATAACCGACCCCGGTAACCGCCGTTATCGCTATCCGTTTACCAACTGCACAAACTGCGGCCCCCGCTATTCAATAATAAAAGATCTGCCCTACGACCGGCCCTATACTTCAATGGCTGAATTTAAGATGTGTCCGCGGTGCCGGGAGGAATACGAAAACCCTCTCGACCGCCGCTTCCACGCCCAGCCCAACGCTTGCCCGGAGTGTGGCCCGCGATTGCAGTGGTTTGACGCGGGTGGCGGTCCACATGCCGAGCGTGAGGAGGCTTTAGAAATAGCTGAAAAATATATTCGTCAGGGAAAAACTATTGCCCTGAAAGGGTTGGGCGGATTTCAGCTTCTTGCTGATGCCCGAAATTATGAGGCGGTGGATCGTCTGCGGATGCGAAAAAAAAGAGAAGCCAAACCGTTTGCCCTGATGTATCCGGGGCTTAAACAGGTAAAAAAAGAATTTAAAATCACAGACAAAGAAGAACAGTTCTTGATTTCCCCTGCTGCGCCGATTGTTTTATTGGAGGAACGAAAAAGTTCCGTGGCCGATAACATTGCGTTTGATAACCCTTTTCTCGGTGTTATGCTCCCTTATACTCCACTTCATCACATATTGATGGACGACCTCGGGTTTCCTGTTATTGCCACCAGCGGTAATATTTCCGGGGAGCCTATCTGCATCAAAAATGATGAAGCGGTTGATCGGCTGGCGGATATAGCCGACGGGTTTCTTGTGCATGACCGAAAAATAGTCAGACCGGTCGATGATTCGGTGGTTTGCGTTTCGGCCGGCCAGCCCCAGGTTATCCGCCGGGCCCGCGGGTATGCGCCGGCACCTTTTGAAATCAGGAAATCGAATAAAACAGTTCTTGCTCTCGGCGGTCAGCTAAAAAATACAGTTTCATTACTCAGCGGCAGACGTCTTATCAGCAGTCAGTACCTGGGTGATCTTGATTCGCCGGCCAGCCGGAACCTTTATAACGATACGGTTTCAGAACTTCTTGAACTGTATGATGAACAGCCGGATATTATTGCAACTGATCTTCATCCCGATTACTACTCGACTCAGTTTTCCAATTCATTATCTGCAAAAAAAATTAAGATTCATCATCATCACGCCCACGTAGCCGCCTGTATGCTGGACAACGATTTGACTGGTGAGGTTTTAGGTGTGAGCTGGGATGGCACCGGACTGGGAGCTGACAGGACTATCTGGGGCGGGGAATTTTTGCGCGCTGACCGAAGCAGTTACGATCGGTTTGCCTGCTTCAAACCCTTCCGTTTGCCGGGGGGAGAAAAAGCGGTCATGGAGCCCCGCCGTAGTGCCCTGGGAGTTTTACTTGAAATTTCTGGTTCGAAAGACCCGGCCGATATTTTTCCGGAAATAAAAGAGATGTTTAACCCGCAGGAACTGAAGCTGACCGGCCGCGCTGCCAAGCAGAAATTAAACAGCCCTCTGACATCCAGCGCCGGTCGTTTGTTCGATGCGGTTTCCGCCCTGCTAAATATTTGTCAGAAATCCAGCTATTTGGGAGAAGGCCCCTGCCGGCTGGAATACGCTGCATATCGTTCCCGGGCTTCCGGGAGCTATTCGTTTAGTCTGACACCAGGGGAAAAAACAAAAATAGTGGACTGGTCGCCGCTGATAAAAGATATAATAAAGGACCGCCGACGCGGCGAGGCAGTTGAAGATATAGCCAGAAAGTTTCATAATACACTTGCAGAGATAATAGCGACCGTAGCTGTGGAATCGGGCTTGGAAAAAATAGTTCTAACCGGCGGCTGCTTTCAGAACAGACTTGTAACCCGTCTGGCGGTTGAAGCATTGCGAAAAAGAGACCTGAAACCTTACTGGCATAAAAATATCCCCCCAGGCGACGGCGGCATATCAGTCGGCCAGGCGGTAATAGCGTCCGGACAATTTAAATAGTTCTATTGGAGAGTAGTTAAAAATGATTAAGAATGAAGAATGTCTGAAAATATTCGAGCAAGAGTTGTTAAAAAAACAAAAAATGTCTTTGGAGGAAAAATTTAAGCTTATGGATGATATGCATCGTTGGGCTCTGAAAACAGGTGCTTTTTCGGCTGAAAATGCTTTAGAGGGGATAGAAGTGGACAAAAAAATAGCAAGAGTTGTCAACAGTGTTTGAAAAGTTATTGAGAAGAATATCCATTGCTTTAAGGGACCGAGAAATACCGTATATAATTATTGGCGGCCAGGCGGTATTAATTTATGGCGAACCGCGTCAAACTAGAGACATTGACATAACTCTTGGTGTGGATGTTGATAGAAAAAAAGAAATCTTTGATATAGTTAAAAAACTTAATTTAACACTGCTACCGGAAGAACCTGGAGAATTCATAGAAAAAACATGTGTCTTGCCCTGTTTGGATGAAAAAAGTTATATAAGGATTGACTTCATGTTTTCTCATTCTGAATATGAAAAAGTGGCTCTCAGTAGAGCAAAAGAGTTTGAAATTGAGGGAGAAGCAGTTAGATTTGCTTCTCCGGAAGATTTAATAGTGCACAAGGTTGTTGCCGGTCGAGCGCGGGACATAGAAGATGTAAGAGTAGTTTTGATGAAACAAGAAAATATAGATATTGATTATATAAAAGAATGGCTGCATGAATTTGATCGCGCTCTTGCTGTTAATTATAGCAGCAAGATTAACAGTATTTTGGAAGAAACTGAGAAGGAGTGAAATACTATCTGTCTTGGGATACCCGGTAAGATTGAGGCGATAACCTGCGAGGAAGAACTGCAGCGCACCGGCAGGGTGAGTTTTTGTGGTGTGATCAAGGAGATAAATCTATCCTATCTGCCGGATGCCGATGTTGGAGATTACGTTATTGTCCACGTCGGTTTTGCTATTAGTAAACTTGACGAGGAAGAGGCGATGCAGACCCTCGAATACCTGCGTGAGATAGACGAGGCTGCTTTTGCTGAACTGGAAACCGCGGGAGAAGAAAAGCCGTGAAATACCTGGATGAATTTCGCGATCCCGCTCAGGCAAAAGCTTTCAGCGAAGAGATTAAACAGCTTACAACTAAATCCTGGAAGATAATGGAGGTCTGTGGCGGACAGACGCATGCGATTGTTAAATACGGGATCGATAAATTGCTGCCCGAAGAGATAGATTTAATTCACGGTCCGGGCTGTCCGGTCTGTGTGACCCCGGTGGAGATTTTAGATCTGGCGATGCAGCTTGCAGCACGTCCGGAGGTTATATTTTGTTCCTTCGGTGATATGCTCCGGGTTCCCGGCAGTGAAGAGGATCTGTTTACTGTCCGCAGCCGTGGAGGCGACGTGCGGGTCGTTTATTCTCCGACGGATGCGGTTAAGATTGCCCGGGAAAACCCTGACCGGGAAGTTGTTTTCTTTGCTGTAGGGTTTGAGACGACCGCTCCCGCCAATGCGATGGCTGTTGCTCAGGCTGCCCGCCAGGGTATAGAAAACTTTTCACTGCTTGTATCCCATGTCCTTGTCCCTCCTGCTATTGAAGCGATATTAAATTCCCCTGATTCACAGGTTGATGGATTTCTTGCCGCCGGTCATGTTTGCGCGGTCATGGGTTATGAGGAGTATGAACCGCTGGCCGCTGAATATAATGTTCCGATTGTGGTAACCGGTTTTGAACCGCTCGATATCCTGCAGGGAGTATATATGACCGTCAAACAGCTTGAAGCGGGCCGCTGTGAAGTGGAAAACCAGTATAAACGCAGTGTGAGCCGCCGGGGGACGGAGCCGGCCAAAAAAATGATAGAAGAGATATTTGAAATAACTTCCCGCCGCTGGCGTGGTATCGGAGAAATTCCGGCCAGTGGTCTGCAGCTCACCGAAAAGTATAGAAATTATGATGCGCTGAGTAAATTTGATTTGCACGAAAAAATAGTCACTGAGGA
>JBKGYI010000028.1:0-8957 GCA_046546195.1 bacterium
TCGCCGGGCTTCCGGCCGCCGGACTCGCGACCGCGATCCTCATCGTCAACAACAATAACCATCTCACCGTTTTTAATATCAGCAACAGCTTTTTCTATTTTTTCAGAAAAATTCGCAGTCGATTCCATATTAGATCATCCTGAGTTATAAAATTAAAAGCCGGCCGCTTTAAGACGTTCGCGGCTCAGGCCGTCCGTTTCCGGAGAAACGGTTAAATTATGAACGTAACGAGCAAAAATATCCACTTCCATGTTCATCCGGTCACCCGCCCGTTTTTGCCGCAGAGTTGTGTTTTGATAAGTGTGGGGCACAATTTTTACCCCCAATTTCCCGGAATCAACCCGGTTGACAGTCAGACTTATCCCATCGAGAGCCACCGAGCCCTTAACAGCCACAAACTTATTAAGCTGCGGCGGGAAAGATATTTCGAGGTCATAATAGTCACTGCGGCCCTGAAGACGCCGGATAGTGGCCACCGCATCGACATGGCCACTGACAAAATGACCGCCCAACTGATCACCCACCCGCAGCGCCGGTTCGATATTAACCGGTTCACCTTTCCGACGTTCAGAAAGGGTGGACCGCTGTAAAGTTTCAGAACTGACAGCAGCAAGCAAACTATCCCCGGAAGTCTCAGCAGTCAAACAAACCCCGTCAACTGCAACGCTGGCTCCGGTTTCAATATTAAATTCACCCCCGCAATCAATCTTAAAGCGCCGCCCCTCACCATGGGGTTTAATCGAACTGATCACACCGGTTGTCTTCACTATCCCCGTGAACATATTTATTTCACCTTAAATATATAGTTACAACTACTGTCCAAATTGCTGCTCAAGCATTTACACAGCTATTTATTATACCTTTTATATCCCGTCCGTGCAGTGGTTACAGACAATTCATGATTTAACACTCAAACCAGGAAGAACCAGGGGGTCTTATTTACGAATTTAACTCGCAATTTGTAACTCACAACTCACTTCCTGCCGCTGCGCTTCACTCACAAACCTCAGGCTCAACGCAAAAATCCAAACATCCGTGACCTCACATAATGTGGGGATAAATATCACCTCTGAAGATAGATCAGACGATTTTCTTCGAAAAACAGCTGTCTGACTTTCAACCTCCGTCCCGGGTCAGGAGCGAGCCGATTTTCGTGGTATTGTAAATTTAAAATGAGCGCCTTCGCCAGGTTTAGATTCGACCCATATTTCGCCGCCGTGACGTTCGATAATTCTTCTGCAGATTGAAAGTCCAATCCCGGTGCTGTCATGCTCAGTTGAATTACGAAGATGCTTAAAGGGTTTGAAGATAGCCCTGTGAAATTCAGGTTCAATCCCCGGACCGTTGTCTTTTACTCCTAAAATCCAATTATCATCTTCACGGTCCGCAGTTAAAGTTATTTCCAGCTCATCGTTACCGGCATATTTAACGGCATTGCTGATAAGATTTTGATAAAGATCGAGCATTAAGGCGGGATCAGCCTTAACCTCAGGCAGATCATCATATCTAATATTTATTTTACTATCCTTCTCGGATAAATTCTGCTGTTCCAATGCCCGGCGGACACATTCTTCAATTGAAACTTTCTCCAGGTGCAGCTCGTCACTGCTTGCCCGCGATAGTTTTAACAGTGAATCTATCAGCTCGTTCATCTGACTCGCAGAACTGCGAATAAATTCAAGATCTTTGTCTATATTTTCGTCGTTATTCCGGGCCAGATCCTCCTGAAGAAATCCGGCATAAGTCTGCATTACCCGGGCCGGTTCACGCAGGTCATGGGAAGCGGCATATACGAACTGCTCAAGCTCTTCAGTTCTATCTTTCACCTTTTTTTCCAGGTCGATGTTCAATTCTCTGAGCTGCTCCTCTTTTTTCTTGCGCTCGGTTATGTCCCGTATAATAAATGTAAAATAAGGTTCGCCAAATTGTTCCCATGTTGATATCCTGACATCAATCGGAATCTCCGAGCCATCCCTCCGATGACCGGTCAGCTCCACGGTCTGATCAAAAAAATCTAATTCTTCCGCATCGGCGCGGTACATTTCTTGCTGAAATTTTTCCCATTCCGAATCGGAGATAATCTTAGCCAGTGGTGTTCCAATCATCTCTTCACTTTCGTAACCAAATATCTCCATAGCAGCAGGATTCCAGAGACGAACCAACCCCTGTTTGTCCACAGAAACAATTGCATCTTTGGCCGAGTCGATCACACTGTGAAACCGCTGCTGACGGCCCCGGAACTCTCCTGATAATCTATATGAACCACGGGTGAACACAGCGGTCAAAAGCAATCCGAGAAAAAGGGCCAGAAGCGGGGCCCAACTTCTGCGCGAAGCAAGATACTCATCCCCGGGCCAGATTATTACCGACCACCTCTGGTTCAACACGGGAAGCTGTTCTCTAAAATCTATCCCGGCTTCTATCTCTTCAATATCATCTGAAAACCCATCCGGGGAACGGTTCGTGTATATCAGTCTCTTTTTAGGCTGCCAGGGTGAGGTTAGATGTTCGAAAACAGCCATATTATGCGGGAACTCTTCCTGTTCAAACACGGGGGCCATAACTGACTGCACCTTAAGGAGCAGCGCTATAACACCGGCCGGTTCTTCATGTTTCTCACCTTCAGCTGTTCCCTGCTCACCGGCAGTAAAAACCGGTTTGTAGAATATTACACCGAGATTATTTTCTGGAGTCTGAATGCTGCGGCCTCCCGGCGACATCCTGGGATAAACAAGGGACGGAGTTGCCGTGACACTGCCCCGGTCACGGGCCAATTGTATTGCAAGACGGCGGCTGTGCATAGAAAAATGATCGAAACCAAGAAAGCGCTGATTATAGGGAGCTTTAGCGAACGGTTCCACAAATGTCACAGGATAATACCTGTCCCGCTCTGAAGCTTCTTTTAGCTGACCATCCAGGCCTAATTCTGTAATTTCATAATGGCTCTGGTAGCGCTCTCTCATCCCCGCTTCAAAACCCCGGCGGTCATCACCCCCAACCCTTGGCAGCCATTCAAGAGCAAGAACCTCGGGATAACGCTGCCTGATAGTTCTTGCTATCGAATGAAAGTTATCGATATCAACTCTTTCTTTAGAACTAAAGAGATCAACCGCCGAGTGCAGTGCATTTGTATAGTTTGTTAAATTCCACCGCAGATGATTGGCCTGTTTTTGAGCTACCTCTATGAAATTTTCATTTATCTTTTTCTCATCAATTATGCGCAGCTGCCAGTAAAAAACAAAAGATACGAAAATTCCGAGGATAAAAACCGCGCCGGCCAGCCAGTGATTCTTCAGCCGGTTAACCGGAAAAAAATTCATAATTTTCATAATATTTCCGTTCCTGAAATTTGATTTTTTACAGAAACAACCGGACAACGCATCCGGCTGCTGTGCCCGGGCCGCTTCAGTTGATAACCTGCAGCCAGTAGTGACAAACAGACTTTATTATATCGAGAAATTCATTCATCTCCCCGGGTTTAATCAGGTAAGCATTGGCGCCGTTCTGATAGGCGTATGTTATATCCTCGGTGTTATTGGAGGTTGTAAATACAATCACCGGCACAGAATCCCAATCTGTGTTCGCCCGGAGCAAATTTAACAAGTCGCGACCATCAATCCCGGGGAGATTAAGATCAAGAAAAATCAGATCTTTGTTAGAAGCCGAACCGGAACCACTTGCCCCGTCAATAAATTCACGGGCCTTCACCCCTTCTGAAATTACTTCTAAATCGATTTCACCATTAATGCGCCTAATCCCCCGCCGCATTGTTTCAATATCTGCAGGATTGTCCTCAATTAACAAAATTTCTCTTTTTTTCTCAACAGACATATTTAACAATCCCTTCAACAAATATATCAGCAGAGGTATGTGTCCACTCTAAAAGCTCCCTCCCGGCCACCGCTTCGCGAAATGGCGCAACTGGATTTCCAGAGTGACCCTGGTTATCAATTAAATAGTATCAATTCTATCCTTCTTTTCAACTGGTCAGCGAGAAGTTATCATTTTGATACGGAGTTTTTGGCCGGAAACCGGAAAGGAATTTTATCATTCAGATGTCAAATAAATCTATCAACGTATTTATGATTGATGACAATCCCGCTGACGGAGAAACTGTTCGCCGGTTTCTCTCCGCCGACTCTATTCCCCGGGAAATAAATCTGACCGTCTGCCTCGACCCCCGCCAGGCCGAGCAGTTAATCAACAACCAGGATTTTGACCTCATTATAATAGATTATCATTTTCCTTTCGGCACCGGGTTTGACCTTTTGAAAAAATTAAGAAACAGCGGCATTGAGATACCGGCAATTATGCTGACCGGCCAGGGCAGCGAGCTGGTAGCAGCCGAAGCTGTGAGTGCGCGGCTGGACGGCTATATACCAAAAAATAAATTAAGTTCTGAAACATTAAAAAATTCCATACAACGTGTTTTAGAAACAAAAAATTCAACCCCTGACCACACTCCTGAACGCCGGAAGAAAACAATGCAAAAAAGCGACACGCTTGCCACCGCGGCTCAATTTCTTCAACGCCTCAATAAAAATCTGCAGAAAAACCCCCATTCCCCATTTTTTCTGATTCAGCTGAAACATTCAGATCAACAAAAAGAAACTCCCCGGCTATTACAGCAGATATTCCACGGAACATTAAAAAAATCGCTGGGCGATAATACTTCCTTATATCAAATTCGTGATCAACTCGCTGCCGGATTCTGCAGTGATTTTTCTGAAAAAACACCTTCTTTTTCAACTCTATCAAATAATTTGATAGAAATGCTGCTCCAGCTTGATATCATTGAATCTCAAGACCAGGAAGAAACGAAAAACATTTTTTCTCTTACCGGATTAAAAATAGATTACAGCAGTAACTTTTTCGACCCCGCCCATCTACTTAACCGCGGAATCGACCATATGTTACAGCTTAAATCCTCGCAGCGATTCGAAGAAATAAAAATAACTTATAAACACGGGCGGAGTTACAATAATGAGTGATTTTAAAGAGGTAATAAAAGAAAACATAAAGCACTTCAGAACAGAGATGAATATTAACCAGGAGGAACTTTCCCGGCTCTGCGGCTACAGCAGCACTTACATAGGGAAAATAGAGCGCGGTCAGAGAAGTCCCTCGCTTGACACTTTGATAAGAATCGCCGAATCACTGCAGATACCGCTATCGGCTCTTTTCGATCCGTTTTATAAAAAACAGCACCAGCTTAAAGACAGCTGGGATCCCAACCGGTTCAGTCCCTATGATACGACAATCAGGCGCTTCAATTACCTTGTAGGTTTCACCGGCTCCGAGGGTGAATTAAAACAGCTCATACACCTGCCCTGGTACAATTTTCAGGAAAATTATTCAGATCATCTGGGGAAAAAATTATGGGAACTTCCCTTCTTAAATTTTCCCGAAAAATCCTTACAGCATATTAAAACTGCTCACAAAACTGCCTGCCAGGGCAAACCCAGCCATCTAGGCCTGACAATAACCGGAGCAGGTTTCACAGATCAGACAACCGACCTTGTTTTCCTTCCCGCCGCGCAAGATTCCGACCAAAAATCTGATATTCGTTTTGAACTTTTCTATCCCCGGCTTGTCAAAAAAGGCAATCCGGTCCCCCTGAAGGACCTCTTCTTTAAAGTTCTCGCTTAGTACACCCCTGTAGTCCTGACACTATTTGTCCGTTTAAATAGAACTTAAAAGCGCCTATACTTTTAGCACAGGTTAATTCATTTTATGTTCTATTATTTTTTATCCAAGGAGCTGGATTATAATGAAACCTCTGGATTTATTAATTGTCGACGACAATCAGGCCGACCAGAATACGATCAAACGCTACCTGGAGAAAATAGATCTCTGGCATTTCAATATCCGCTGTTCAAATAATATTGCCGAAGCTGAAAACGCTCTTGATAATTATTTACCAGAGCTAATCATTCTCGACCAGTATCTTCCCGGGGAAAACGGTCTGGATCTGCTTGAAAAGTTCCAAAAACAGGGCTGCTATATTCCGGTTATCATGATCACCGGCGCCGGCAGTGAATCTCTTGCCTCCCGCGCGATGCGAGAAGGAGCCGAGGATTATATTCCAAAAGAAGACCTTTCCCGCGAAACCCTTGAAACTTCTATAGAACATGTGATGCATGACTTTCACAAAAATTTAGAAAAGAACTTAAAACTTCTAAAACTGGAATTAGAGCGAGAAAAAAGCACTGACGAATTAACCGGACTGCACAGTCGCGTAGCTCTTATAGAAAAAATTAAAAAGGAAATTAACGCTTCGCGACGCTCGAAAAAACCGCTGGCGCTTCTTTTTATTGACATCGACAACTTTAAATCGGTCAACGATACAAAAGGGCATATTGTAGGTGACAACGTGCTGAAGCAGGTCGGCATAACCCTCTCCTCCTGCGCGAGAAACTATGATTTTGTTTCCCGTTACGGCGGGGATGAGTTCTGCATTTTAATGCCAGACACAGACCTGTCTGCAGCCGGTTTGTTCGCGAAAAGAATTTTGAATGAACTAAATACGCTATTTGAAAAATTGTTTGCAGAACAAAATTTAACAGAACGTTTATCCGCCAGCATTGGAATCTCCGAGTTTGACGGAGCAATTACTAAAGCCGATGATTTTATTAAACAAGCGGACAAAGCGATGTACAAAGTTAAAGAAAAGGGCGGTGGTGGGACTGCTTCGCTACAGATTAACTGCAATTAAAGTTTTAGCCTGAATAATTCATGAAAATCATGAATTATTCACCCAGAGGGCAGCACTCAATTGGGCCTTCATAGCGTGACCTTCGGGTTTTTTCTTAAACACCCCGATTGAGTGCGGGGACGGCTGTCCAGAGGACGAATCTATTCACAATGTTTTTGTCGTGAATAATTCGGGTTAGACTAAAATTCAACAACATTAACTTTTTTTGGAGGTATTTAGTTATGCGATACTCAAGTAAAACATTCGTAGCAGCAATTTTAACGATCAGTATGATATTTTCTCCCGGTTTAATCACAGCCGCTGAAGATGTTGCCATTGAGGTCAATGGTGAAACTGTTAGCTCGCAGCAGATTGAGCAGCGCATTGATCAGCAGCTCCAGCAGTTGAAGGCGCAGTACAGCGCCGAGCTGGAAGAAGACCCCGATATGGAGGATACATTGGAAAAACACACAAAAAACGAGGTTGTTGAGCAAACCGTGAATCAACTTATACTCCAGACCAATGCAGAGAAAGAGGAGATACCGGTCCAGGAGGACGAAATCGACCAGCGTTTTGAACAGATTTCACAGCAATTCCCCGACGAAGAAGCCTTTGAACAGGCCCTGGACGAGGCCGGGAAAAACGAAGAGGAAATAAGGAATGATCTTGAATCTGAAATTCAGGTCCGGAAATTTATCAAACAAAACATTGAAACCGAGGAAGTTTCGGAAGAGGAAATCAAGGATTACTACGAAGAAAACCAAAATCTGTTTGGTGATCTTTCCCTGGAGGACGTAAAAGACCAGATTGTTGCCACAATCCAGCAAAATAACCAGGACAGGGAAATCCAGGCTTTGGTCCAGGAACTCAAGGAGGATTCGGATGTTAACGTGAATATTTAACACTCCATCATTTTCATTCCAATCTTACCCTTTCGCCTCTTTATCCCATCTTCATGCCCCTGTTCCCTCCCTGGAACGGGGGCATTTTTTTTAAGCGAAAAAGAGTGGGGATGATTTTAACCTGAATTTATTTTTCTTCAGAGGAGATTGGAAAAGACGCTGGATATAGAGATCATCACCATATACTTTTGTTTTTACCAGACCGGCATGGGGACCCTCCCCTACTTTATTTATCTTTTCTTCAAGACGAACTGATTTTATCCCATCGCCAAGAAAACGACCGCAGTAAAAAAGATGAGCTTCGTTTAGATAGCCGGCGCTCATCAAACTCCCGGCCAAACCGCCACCGCCTTCAATCAAAATCCTCCCGATATCCAGTTTGGCCAGCCGGGGCAAAACCTGTTTCCAGATAAACCTCCCCTTTTTGAGGTCCGAGAGAAGCACTGTTACAGCGCGGCGGCGCAATTTACGAACCAGCGAGGCCGAAGTGGCGGCGGGCAGGACAATAACCGTTTCCGCGGCGCGCTCGGTCAGCAGCTTGCACTCAAGGGGCAGTTCATCGCTTTTCGTGGTAATAATTATTGCCAGCGGCTGGTTGTCGCAGGGTTTGTGACGCACGGTTAAACCGGGATTATCCTCGCGCAGGGTTCCCGCTCCAACCATGACAGCATCACAACGACTGCGCAGCTCATGAACATGATGGCGACTTTCCGGCCCGCTGAGCCAGCGGCTGTGATGGGAAGCGGTGGCAATATAACCATCGGATGAGAGGGCCAGTTTCAGTTCCAACCAGGGCAAACCGGTTTTCAGCCGGTAAAAATAAGCCCTGTTCAACCAGCGGTATTCCTGGCGGGCAAGCGGGTACAGGACTTCGAAACCACTGGCCCTTAAAGCTCGCAGACCGGCCCCCGCCACGGCGGGATGTGGATCTTCATGGGCAATGATTATCCGGCGCAGACCACTGTTTAAAATCAAAGGCAAACAGGGGGGGGTTTTTCCGGGATGAATACAGGGTTCCAGAGTGCAGTAGAGATCACTGCCCTCTATTTTGTCCGGATGCCGGGCAAACAGGGCTGCTTCGGCATGCAGATCACCAAATTTTTCATGAGCCGAAGTCGCCAGTATTTCACCATCACGAACCAGACAGGTTCCCACCAGTGGATTCGTTGCTGTTTTCCCAATACCTGCTGCTGCAGCCTCAATAGCTTTCATCATATATTTTTTTTCAGGGGGCGGAAAACTCATTTTTCTACCCCCAGGAGAGAATCGCAATATACTTCAGGATCAAAAGGAACCAGATCATCAAGATTTTCTCCCGTCCCGACTAATTTAACCGGGATCTTCAGTTCGTCTGCCACCGA
>JBKGYI010000029.1:0-8939 GCA_046546195.1 bacterium
TCAAAAATACGCGGGCGCACCTGCCCACCAATATTTTCACGTGTCACAACCCTGATAAGATCACCCGGTTGAAATTTAGGATAATCTGCCTCGGGCAGCTCCTTTTTTAAAACATTTTGAATTGATTCCTTCATCATTCTAACCTCCTGCAAACTTTAAATTTCTCATCTATCCTCGGTTAACTTTTTGCGATAATTTTCAGTACGCTGTCTTGATTGCTCAAGACGCCATTGCTTTATTTTCTCATGATCGCCGGAAAGTAATACTTCCGGAACTTTATATCCCC
The DNA here is from genome assembly GCA_046546195.1 of bacterium. Classification (GTDB taxonomy): domain Bacteria; phylum T1Sed10-126; class T1Sed10-126; order T1Sed10-126; family T1Sed10-126; genus CAYTSZ01. The sequence continues at coordinate 287 of JBKGYI010000029.1, forward strand.
TGAATTCAGAAGGACGGGTATAATGCGGCGGTGCCAGCCGATCGTCCTGGAAACTATCAGCCTCAACTGAATGCCTGCTGCCAACAACCCCCGGTATCTGACGAGAAATAGCGGAAATCATCGTGAGAGCCGGTAAATCACCGCCCGGAGTTATAAACGGACCAATCGACCAGGTTTCATCAACAATATTTTTTCGCACCCGGGCATCAATACCTTCATAACGCCCTGTAAGGATAATTATTTCCCGGCGTTTAGACAAGCTTTTCGCCGCCTTATTATCAAATTTTTTACCATCGGGGGCGGTAAGTATAACAAGCGGATCCCGGCAATAGCCCCTCAGATGTTCCACACCGCGAAAATACGGTTCCGGTTTCATAACCATTCCGAACTCGCCGCCGTAAGCCATATCGTCAATCTGGCCCTGTTGATCAGCAGCAAATCGGCGCAGACTCCACGGATTAATTGAGATCAAACCTTTTCAGTACCCCGAGCAACAAGCACGTATTCAGAAAAAGGCCGATAAAACTGTGGAAATACTGTTAAAACATGAAAATCCATCGTTTTTCACATACCAGTTATTTTTAGCGCAGCAGCGATTTCCAGCCGGCGGGAAACCGTAACCTGATAAATTCTTCGTCCAGGTCTATTTTGTCAATAAGTTCCTGAGCCCCGGGGAAATCCAGTATTTTACCGTCCGTGGTTTCTATCTCAAAAACAGGCCGCGCGCCTCGATCATGAACTTCCCGTAAAACACCTATGACTTCGCCGTTCTGATTTTGAACCTCAAGCCCCGGCAGTTGAAAGGCATAATACTCTCCTTCCGGAAGCTCGGTAATTTCCGAACTGTCAATCACCAGGTCAACCCCGCGCATCCTGCTGGCCGCTTCGCGACTGTCAATACCGTCTGCTTTAAGCAGCAACCGGTTTTTGTGGGGCCGGGCTGACTCAACAACCAGGGTGTTTAAATTCTCTGCCCCCCGGAGCTTCAGCTCTTTGCCCGGAGCAAAACGCTCCTCAACAAAATCAGTGTGAATTTCTAAAACAAGTTCGCCTTTTACACCGTGAGGTTTAACCACGCTGGCAACTACAACCTGATCTTCTGTCATCCGGAAAAACTCCAGTGCGAAATAAAATTCAGTCTTTATTAAAACCTGCTTTTGAAAACAGATCTTTCACTGTGTCCGAAGGTTGAGCTCCGCACCCCAGCCAGTGTTCGACACGTTCTTGATCAAGCACCAACTCTTCGTCATTGCCGGAGGCAATAGGTCGATAGTTACCAAGTGACTCAATGTAACCTGCTGATGTTCCGGCTCTGCTGTCGGTGACAACAATCCGGTAATAGGGTTTCTTCTTGCGCCCCATTCTCTGCAATCTAATCCGTGTAGCCATCTAACGTTCACTCCTTAAAACTAAATTGATTGTATCAATTCTTACTTTTTGAATTTTACTTGAGCCGGATGCTGATAAATTAGCCCGGCTTACATACCAAATCCGCCCAGACCTCCCATACCCATCTGCGAGGCCATTTTTTGCAAACCACCCTGATTTTTTTTCAGTTTTTCTATCATTTTTTTCATCATTTTAAACTGTTTTAGAAGTTGATTGACCATCTGGGCGGAAGTACCGCTGCCCTCTGCTATGCGTCGCCGGCGTGAACCGTTTATTATTTCCGGGTTCTGGCGTTCCTCGGAAGTCATCGAACGAATTATAGCCTGCATTCTATCGATATCCCCGGGATCGAAATTAGCCTGCCGGACCTGATTTTTCAGCTGGAACCCACCGGGCAGCTTCTCTAAAATACCTTCCAGGGGCCCCATCTTCTTGAGCTGCTGAAACTGTTTGTCAATATCATTCATGGTCAGTTTACCCTCGAGCATACGCTCTTGCATTTCCTGTTGTTCTTCCTGGTCGGCCACTTCCTCGGCCTCTTCTATCAGGGTCATCACATCCCCCATCCCCAGGATTCGCGAAGCCATCCTTTCCGGATGGAAAAGCTGTAAATCTGATATTTTTTCTCCCGTCCCCACGAAAAGAATTGGAACTCCGGTTACTTCGCGGGCACTGATCGCCGCTCCACCCCGGGCATCCCCTTCCATTTTTGTTAAGATCAAACCGTCGATAGCAACCGATTCTTCGAAATCACCGGCAACCCGCAGCGCCTCCTGGCCCATCATCCCGTCAAGAACAAGCAAAACTTTTGTTTTCGGTAAAACACGGGTATATTCACGCACCTGATCGATCATCGGTTTATCTATTGTTAACCGGCCAGCGGTGTCTATGATCAGTGGATTATTACCGTTTTTCCGGGCAAGTGAGGCTGCTTTTTTTAATTCGGACTGCACATTTTTAAGATCGTGCAGATGGATATCAAGCGCATTTTCGACAGCAATCTGTTTCAACTGCTCCTGGGCCGCCGGGCGGCGATCATCTGAAGAAAAAAGCAGGGGTTCATGCCCTTCTTTTCGATACCATTCCGCGAGTTTACCGCAGGTCGTTGTTTTACCTGTTCCCTGTAAACCAACCAGCATTATGGGAGTCGGATCCCCGCTCCCAATATCAAGACGAACCCCACTTCCGCCCAGTATTTTTTCCAGTTCGTCCCTGACTATTTTTATTATCTGCTGGGCCGGAGTAAGACTTTTCAATACATCTTCCCCGGTTGCTCTTTTTTCAACATCCTTTATAAATTTTTTAACAACACTGTAATGAACATCTGCGGCCAGCAAAATACGCCGGAACTCTTTTAAACCGTTCTTCACATCCTTCTCGTTTAGCTTACCCCGACCACGCATCTTTTTGAAAGCATCATTTATTTTTTCAGTCAGTGCATCAAACATTTTTTATTCCTCCAGTAACTCATTAACCAATCTGCGCGCTTTGGGGATATCCCCGGGTTCGCAGAGGTAATCCTGCAGTTCTGTCAGCATCCGGCGGCGGTTCTTATATTTTTTTGAGACGCCAAGCAAAGCTTCAAATTCCTTTAACTTTTTACAGGAACGGTTGATTTTGTCATGGACAGACTGACGCGAGCAATTCAATTCCGCCGCGATCTCTCCCAGGCTCCAATCGGCCTGAAAATAACGCTCAATTACAAACTGCTGTTTGCCGGTCAGAAGTGAACCGTAAAAATCAAATAGACGGTTAATCTCCAGAGTGCGTTCAAGCATACATACCATCCTGTCAAGTAAAACTCCTTAACACTATCTAAAAATCCTTAAAAAGGCAAGCATTATCACAGCAGTATCAGAACCTTCTAATGCCTCGTCACAGAACCTTCCAATGTTTTGTAATTACCCGGCTTAACCGGGCAATCCAGCTCCCCACACATCCCTGTGTTCGCAGCAAGCCGGGCAATGACAGACCGCCGGAAGGTTTTGCAGCGGTGTTTGGAGGGATTTGTGGTTTGCTTACTGGGGGTTGGAATTGCTGTCTTTGTCTACCGATTGCTCCGAATCACCATAGTAGGCGCGGCGAAGCTCCTCGTTAATACCTTCCGGTAAATCCGTAGCTTCCCAGTGCAACCTTATCTGATCCTGGATTTTTCCGCGCAGTTCCCCCGCTTTTTCGTAGTCTTCCACTTCCACAGCAGCGGCCAGTTTTCTTTTTAAACTCTCCAGCTCGGGAACCTTTTCTATGTTTTGCTGTTCCTGAAACTGTTTGCCGTCCATGTGAATTAAAGTCCGATCATCGGCGGAAATTTTAGCACCGGTTCGGACCGCCAGAGCCAGAGCATCGGCGGGAGATGCCGCTATTTTCTTCAGTTCGCCACTTGCGGTCAGCAGATGGACAAAAGACATGATAACGTCCCCGACAGCACCGTGAATAAAAACTTCAACCAGCTGCGCATCAAGCCGATCTATTATTTCAGTCAACAGATCGTGGGTCATCGGCCGCGGGCTAATAGCTGTTTCGTGCATGGCAACAGCAATTTCACGTGCTTCACGAGGAGTTGTGGGCACAGGCAACCATTGATCGTTTTTTCCCTTTTCTTTTAGAAGAACAAAGAAATTCTTCTGGGTATCATCAACAGCCACACCATGGATTTCGACAGTTTTCATTTTTTTACCCCTGATTTTATAGTTAACATATCTGTTCTAAACCGAATTATTCACAACAAAAATAATTATGGATAAATTTGTCCGGCGGACAGTCATCAACAGCATCAAAAACAGCCGCTGCCAGCCGGGCTAAGACAGTTGTATAAATCACTGCCAACCAAGTTTATACTACACCCTCTATTATTTTTAACAAATATACGTGCAAAAATGTTCCTTCCATTTCACATCCCCCAAAAAACTGTGTCCGGCTTAACACATAGAGATGTGCTGATGTTGCGAACACACGGATGTGTAAGAACAGTGAGAGCGGACAATCCCGTTTTTCTTATTTGCCGGTTCAGAACCCCGGATTCTGAATTCCGGCTCGGCGGCCGGAATGACCACTGGAAGGTTCTGGTGTTCCCACCATAAAACTTATGCTAAGCTGAAATTAATTGTATCCTTAATTTCAGGAAAAGACCATGGAGTAGGTTGTTGCAATATTTTTTTACAGGAGAGATTCAACCATGAACTGCTGGAAACTTACGGTGCTCGGTGCTTCATCCACCATTACTCCCCCCGGCGATTCCACCGCCTGCTTGCATCTTGATAACGGCAAGCAATCGATATTAATTGACGCCGGCGGCAACTTACCCGCTTTAATGGGCGAAGCAAACATTGATTACCGAAAAATAACTGACCTGATCATCACCCACAGTCATCCCGATCATTGTTATGGTCTGCCCTTCCTTTCCCACGCTTTTTACCACGGTCATCGGCGAATAAACGGCTATAGCAGTGCAGAAGCGATCCCCAGACTAAAAAAGTCTTTACGCGCTTTTGACCTCGAAACTAAAAACCGGTATCTTGATATCGATTTTAAAGAAATAAATACCAGGCAAAAAGACACCATCCCCGCCGGCGATAAACTGCAAATTGAAACACTTCCTACCAGGCACAGCCGGCCCGGATTCGGATTGAAAATGACCGGAACGGAGCAAACAATAGTTTTTTCCAGTGATTCTGCCCCCGGAGAAGAAATTATCGATGCAGCACAAAAAGCTGATATTCTAATTCACGATTGCCAGGGACTGGCTGCCTATCAGCGCTATTTTGCTGGTTCACATACCAATTCCAGAAAACTGGGGGAAATAGCCCGCGAGTGTAAAGTAAAATGCCTGGTTCCCTTCCACTATAATACCACCGAATTACCTCAATCTTTTCATGAACTGGTCGCTGAAATACGAACGGTTTATAAAGGACTGGTTATAAAACCCGCAAAAGGTCTCTCTTTTTTTCTCTAAGACTTAGCGGAACCTGCGGCCGCAAGCAGGTTTTTGGCGGCGGCCACCGGGTCTTCATTAGAAAAAACTTCAGAACCGGCAACAAACCAGTCAAAACCGGCCCTGGCGGCTTTTTTTATCGTTTTTAAATTTATCCCCCCGTCAATCTGCAGCGGCCCTTCAAGGTGGCGTCTGACAGCCGGAACTTTATCGAGCACTTCAGTTTTAAAAGTCTGACCACCAAACCCCGGCTGCACAGACATTAGTAAAACGTAATCAACTTTTTTTATCTTATCCACGTGGTTTTGGATCGAAGTATCCGGGTTAAAAACCAACCCAAGACGGGCCTCATAATCACGGCAGCAGCGAAGAAACCAGTCTATATCAGGTTCGATTTCGGCATGAATGGAAATCGAATCAACTCCGAGATCAAGAAAAGTTTTAAATAGCAGCTGCGGATTATCCATCATCAGGTGGGCATCAAAACAGAGGTCCGGGAAACGTTTTACAACACTTTTAACCACCGGAGGTCCATAGGAGATATTAGGAACAAAATGACCGTCCATAATATCAAGGTGAATGTCGGTCAACCCGGCCTCGGCCAGGGGCGCAATCGAATCTTCAAGACAGGAAAAGTCAGCGGATAATATAGACGGAAACAAACGCATTAAAAACACACTCCGTTATTTATTGACTGTCAAGCCGGCGAAATCTATAGAGGTCATCATTCCAGTAAATAATCAGACTGGCGCTACCTTTAACAGCGGTTAAAAACTCAACTTTTTGACCCGGTTTCACGCGTTCTTCAAAAACTACAGAACGACCGCGGCGGTCGACAAGCTCCGCTTTCAAACGGCCGGGAGAAACTGAAAGCGGCGGGTTTATTCTTATTGTAGTGTAACGAAGATAATCCGGTTCTTCCTCAGGTTCACTCAAATTAACAGTTAGCGAAACCGGTTGCTGTTCCCTTATAATTATCGAAGCGGGAGGAGTCTGGTCAAGAACTACATCCGGGTCCACATCAGGCTGATAAACATAACGCACAGTACCTTTTTCAAGCCCGGCCCGGCGAATCTTTTTTTCGGCCTCTTCAATATTCTGTTTGAGCAAATCCGGCACCACGGTTCTCCGGGGCCAGTTACCGCGACTGATTAGCACATCAACACGTGAACCGCTTAAAACCTTGCGCCCCGGAGGTGGATTTTGTGTTATAACCTGGTCGGCCGGATAATTATAACTGTAAATCCGGGCTATATTCCCGATGACAAGATTACCGGAACCACGACTTTTCCCGGAAGTAGTCTGACGTTCCAGCGAACTGCGCGCTTCAATAAGAGAGTTGTTCCTCAAATCGGGAACAGTTACATATTGGGGGCCTTCACTGATAAAAAGTGTAATCGGGCGATTTTCTTTAACTTCCGTTCCCGGCGCCGGAACCTGGCTCATAATCTGATTTTCCGGCGTATACAGGCTACTTTTCCATTCGCTGCGATACCTGAGATTGAGAGAAGAAAGCTCAGATTTGGTTTCGTTAAAGTCGCGACCACGCAGATCGGGAACTTCTACCGTCCCTACCGAACGAGTAAAATAAATCCAGCCAAATATCAAAAGTATCGCAGTAATTTCAATTATTAAAACCGGGACAGTAACCCAGTTAGGAAGATGACTTAAAAGTTCGGCAAGGTTCTTTATTTTTTTCATATAATAGTCAGGCGATAAGTTCCGACAACAGTTCCCGGGCCCGCCGTGTCCAGTAATTATCAGTATCGGAAGTTGTTTCAATTATTTCGGTAAGTGTATCGCGTGCTTTTTCATCATCCCCGAGCATTTTATAAACCAGCGCTTTTTGCCATTTTGCTTCCGACCAGATCGGATTCTTGGAATCTACAGTATCCAGTTGGCTTAAATGATCAAGTGCAGACTCGTAGCGGCCCAGCTGATAAAAACTGTAACCAACATGGAGGGAAGCGCTTTCGTAGAAAAAACTCTCCGGATAGCGGCGGATGATCGTTAAAAACTGCTGGACAGCTTCGTTGTATTGACCACTTTTAAAGTAACTCTTCCCGAGAAAATACAAAATTTTGTCATACATCTTCGATTCCGCGTGGCGGCGGCTTAAACGTTCAAACTGCTGAATTACAGGTTCATAATCTTCCGGCTGCGAAGATTGGATATACTGGATAAAAACCCGATTAAAATGTTCGCTGGCCTCTGTTCCGGCAGCAGTATTCTGATAATAGTAATAACTACCGCCGGCGATAGCCGCTATACATAAAAAAATAAGAACCAGCCATTCAGGCTCGTTTTTTAAACGCCAGTAAACATCATCCCAGTTCATATTCACACTCTCCAGAAAATTAATGTTTTTTTAAAATTCGATATTGAATTGAAAATTTGCTTTATGGTCATAAGCATCACTGCTAACACCTATTGGCGCCGACACGGCAACCGAAAAACCATCGCGGGGTTGAAAAATGAAACCTGGTGATATATATATTTCCGACTGATCGGGTACTCCCCCGCTGTGCCCGTTTAACTCAATTACTGTTTTAAAATCAGACGAAAATTGATTACTGAAAGCAAAATCATACTCAAAAAGGTCGTCATTTTCTTCTTCTCCATAAAAACGGTAACCCAGATGACTGAGCCAGCGCCAGTCTTCGGCCAGGGACTGACCAAAAGTGAGATGGAAACGGGCGTCAAGATCATCGGACCCGATTAAAATATCTTCGTCACCGGTGGGAAGAATCAACTCCAAACCACCACTCAAATCAAACGCTGACTCTGGTTCCTCAGTAAATTTAAATCGCTGCGAAACAATTATATCCCCCACTTCATCCTGCTCACCTTTTTTCTGGAAGGCTATCGGTATATTTAATCCAACTTCAAAATTAGTCATCACACCATAAGTAAGCTGATATTCCAGGACTGTCATGTCATAAGTGTCCGGATCAGCACCTGAAAATTTCTGATACCTATGCGAAATTTCAATATTTCCCATCGATATAAATTCATTGTCTTCAAAATTTATAGTATCTCTGAACCTTGATTGTGAAAAACCGGGTCCGGCCAGTAAAATAATAAGGAAACTCATCGCTACTATTTTTATTTTATCCATTACAGACCTCCGTAAACAGTTTTTTATTATTTTCTAATATTTGTTCCGGGAACAGACAGCCAGCGCCTCGAACCACCTGTAGAGCTGTTTGTTCATCTATCAGATCTTCCGGGGCATGAGTATCGGTGGAAATTATCAACCGGTCACTGTACTGCTTGCCGGCAGTTTTTACCAGATGACCGTTAGCCAGACAGTGGCCACCGCGCGACGTTATT
>JBKGYI010000030.1:0-8900 GCA_046546195.1 bacterium
CTGATGCGGTTCACCCCGGTTACGGGCTGCTGTCTGAAAACGAAGATTTTGCTCGGAAAGTCAGCGAAGCCGGATTTGTTTTCATTGGTCCTTCGGCGGAAAATATAGCTTTGATGGGAAATAAAGCTGAAGCGCGCACTCAGTTGAAAAAAGCCGGTATGCCGGTATTGCCCGGTTCCGACGGTAAGCTGAATACAATAGAGGAAGCTCTTGAAGTTGCCGAAAAAGTTGATTATCCATTAATGATTAAAGCGGTGGCCGGCGGAGGAGGCCGGGGGATAGCAAAAGTCGAATCAGAAAAAGAACTTAAGGAACAGTTTCCCCGCGTCCAGTCGGAAGCCCAGGCGGCTTTTGGTTCGGACTGGATGTACATTGAAAAATTTGTTCCCGACCCGCGTCATATTGAATTTCAGGTGATGGGAGATGGCAAAGGGAATGTGATCCATTTTTATGATAGAGAATGCAGTATCCAGCGCCGTCACCAGAAGCTGCTCGAGGAAGCTCCGTCACCGGCGCTCAGTGAGAAAAACAGGCAGAAACTTGCCGGGACAATCTGCTCGGCCCTCGGGAAACTTAACTATGGAAACGCGGGCACCGTTGAGTTTGTGATGGACGACCGGGAAAACGCCTATGTTATCGAGGTCAATACTCGGATTCAGGTGGAGCATCCCGTTACAGAGATGATTTGTGGCGAAGATTTAATTGCAATCCAGATTCAGACAGCCCTGGAAGGGAAACTGCCGGTTTCTCAGGATGAGATAAGCAAAAGTGGTCATGCCCTGGAGGTCAGGGTATGTGCTGAAGATCCGGCCCATGGTTTTACTCCCCAGCAGGGGACAGTCGAGCATCTTAATTTTCCCTCCGGACCGGGCTGTCGCGTCGATTCCCACCTGGAATCCGGCAGCTGGATTTCACCTTATTATGATTCAATGATCGGAAAAATAATCACCTGGAATAAAACCCGGACAGAATGTATAGACCGAATGCTTCGCTGCCTTGATGAGACGGAGATCGAGGGTTTTAAAACCACGATACCTCTCTTTAAGTGGCTGCTGACAGACGAAGATTTCAGGGCCGCTGATTTTCATACCGGTTTCCTGGATAACAAGGAATTTAAGCTATAAAGCAGCAGTGCGGGCTTGATTCGTTTACCTTCCAATGGTTTGTCATTGCCCGGCTTGACCGGGCAATCCAGGGGCTTTGATGGTGACTCTATGAATTCAAAACCGTAAAGTCAACACTGCTGGATTCCCGCTTTCGCGGGAATGACGAACGATAAATGGTTGTCATTGCCCGGCTTGACCATTGGAAGGTTCTGTTTCGTTTAATGAAAATCTTGACACAGAGAAAAAAAGAAAACAAAATATAGACAGGGTAAAAAGTTGTAACCACCCGGGCACTCTAAATGCTATTTTAAACGAAGCTGAAAGATGATCGGTTATGAATGTAGATATTTCTGCGCAGTCTAATATACCGGGTTCTCCGGAAGAGTTTCTGGAAATGTATCGCAACCAGTTAGAAGGTCGCTGGGTAACTGCACCGGGCCGTTTACGTGATGAGGATAGCAGTTCCCTTATGGAACGTTTTAAGGTTGCAGACCCGGCAGCCAGGCTGGACATCCTTATTGAGCTTTCCCGCCGTGAAGATGAAAAGATATATGATTTTTTCAAGAAAATTTTAAGTGAAGCAGATAGAAATCAGGAACAGCTTCTGGCGATGATCGGTCTCGGCCAGGTTGCCAGTCCGGCTACGATTGATTTAATTGTAGATGAACTGAAAGAAAATAATGATCCCACGTTTTTATCGGTGGGGATTAATTTGCTGGAGAGTCTTGATGTCAGCAGCGCCAAAGATTTGCTGATAGAATTTCTGGTTCATTCGGCCGACGAAATAAAATTTCACGCCAGCCGGGCTCTCAGTAATATGGAACAGATAGATGATGACTGGCTGGTCGAGAGTTTGAAGACTGTCCTGGCCAAAGAGGAGGAACCATCTGATTCTCTTAAATATTTTATTATTTTGTTAATCAAGGAGCGCCCGTTGCCGGAAGCGGCGGATATCCTGGTTGATTTTCTTGAGGATGAAGCCGTAAGAGTTTTTGCAATTGAGGTTTTTGGTGAACTGCAGACCGCCAGTGCTTACGAACTGGTTGAGCCCTTTTTGGATTCTGAAGAGCCGATGGAAGTATTTTATGCTGCAGAAGCTCTGGGAAAAATAGGAAACGATAGTTGCTGGGAAAAATTAGAAAATCTGAGTCTGAACAGTGAAGATCAGCATGTGCGTTATTATTCCACGGTGGCCCTGACAAAAATTGATGCCCATAGATCTGTGGAAGTTTTGCTGGAGAAACTGCGTGATGAAGAACCTGCAATTCGCGGTTTCGCCGCGCATACCCTGGTTGAACTGGGGGATGTTGTCCTTGAGCCATATCGAAAAGCACTGGGCGCCGAGAAAAGAGAAGCGGTGCGGAACGCTCTATATGTGCTGGGGGAAATCGGAAATATAAAAGTTATCCCTGATCTTCTTGATAAAGCATACAGCGTGGACAAAGAGATTGAACATTATGCAATTCAGGCGTTGCATAAGGTAGCCGCGCGGCATGATGACGCCCGCCGTCTCCTGTTTGACCGCTTACCCGAGGCTGAGCCGGAACTGCAGATCAATATCATACGGGTTTTGAACGGTCTTGGTGATTCGGAACTCTGTTGTTATCTCTCGCGTTATTTGAAGGCCGATGACGCCAAACTCCGGTTTTATATTGCCGGAGTTTGTTCTGATCAGCCCTGTCCGGATTGTTTGCACCTCTTGAGGCGACTTTGCCGGGATGATAACCTATCAGTGGCCACTTTTGCTGTTAATACGCTTACTTTAATGGATAATTCTATAGCCCATAAGATGGCGTCAGAGCTGGCCCGCGAGGAAATAAGACCTCTGGTGCTGGTTGCCTATCTGCGGGGCTTCTATATCTCGAGGGTTAGCGTTTACCAGGATGTTGTTGAAGAAATACTACAAAATACCGTTGATCGCCGGGTCCAGTATTTTGCCGGCGCAGCTTTAAAAGCGATTAACAGGGACCGTTTTCGCCAGTTAAGTGCTCAGGATGAATATCTGCAAAAAATATTTAATAAGGTTCAGGTGGATTAAAGTGACTGAAAAACAATACACAGTAAGTGATTTTATGCATAAAGAAGTTCCGACCGTTTTTCCCTGGGATACAATTAAGAAAACCTATGATACGTTAATGGACCATAAGCTGCGTGCTTTGCCGGTTATTAGCGGCGAAAAAGAGCTTGTCGGTATCATCAGTGAACGGGATATTGTGCGTTATCGAACCCTGAACATTCTTCCCAAACACGCTGAATTTTACATAAATGTAAGCGATGTTATGACCCGGGAAGTTAATGTTTTTGACCCGGGTACTACGCTCCGTCAGGCCTGCCAGCGTTTTGTGGAAACAAATAACAACCAGTTTCCTGTGGTAAAAGATGATCGTGTCCTGGGGATGGTTAAACAGAGCGACCTGCTCAAGTTTTTCGCAGAAAACTGGGACGAGCTGCTTAAAAACGGTTAATTATATTTTAAACCTGAATTCCAATGATTTTGATCCGGTGATATTATGAAGCGTCGTGTTATACTGGTTATCCTTGACAGTGTCGGGATTGGCTCGGCTCCTGATGCAAAAAAATTTAATTCTCTGGGCAGCAATACTATTTTTAATATTGCCACCCAGGTTGCCGGGCTGAACATGCCGAATATGGAGCGCCTCGGTCTCGGGCACATCTGTCCGATACTCGGCGTTGATCCCCATCCGCAACCGCTTGGTTGCTACGGTTCGCTCTCAGAGATTTCAGCGGCAATTGATACTACCGTTGGCCACTGGGAGTTGATGGGGGTTCCGGTCAGCAGTCCTTTTCCAACCTATCCAACCGGTTTTCCCGATGAGGTAATTGAACCTTTTGAGCGGGCAATAGGTAAACCGGTCCTTGGTAATAAAGCGGCTTCGGGAACTGAAATAATTGAAGATCTGGGCGAGGAACACATGAATACGGGTTCGCCAATTGTCTACACCAGCGCGGACAGTGTTTTTCAGATTGCCGCCCACGAAGAGGTTATCCCTGTTGTGGAGCTTTACCGGATGTGCAAGATGGCCCGCGATATTTTAACCGGTGAACATGCGGTTGGTCGGGTAATTGCCCGGCCTTTTGTGGGAGTTCCCGGCGGGTTTCAGCGCACGCACCGCAGAAAAGATTTTTCACTTGATCCGATTGAAAAAACTGTCATGGAAGATCTGGCCGAAGCTGGATTGGCGGTTAAATGTGTAGGTAAAATAGGGGATATATTTAATGAAAAGGGAGCCACAGAAGTCTTTAAAACCCGGGACAATATGGAGGGGATAGATCGGATCATTAAATTAATCGCTGAAGACTGGGAGGGGCTGATGTTTGCCAACCTGGTTGATTTTGATATGGAATTTGGCCATCGTAACAACGCGCTTGGCTATGCCCGGGCGCTTGAAGAATGGGACCAGGGTCTTGAAGAGATTATGGAGATGTTGAAAGAAGAAGATATTTTGATGATTACTGCTGATCATGGTAACGACCCGACCACCCCCGGGACTGACCACACCCGTGAACTGGTGCCGCTTCTTGTTTATGGAAAAAGCTTGAAAGAGGCAGTTGACCTGGGGGTCAGGATCGGGTTTTCCGATGTTGGCCAGACAATTTTAGATTATTTTGAACTTCCCTGCCGCCTTGATGCTCAGAGTTTTTTACCTGAGATTAAACCTTAAATAGGTTAAGCTGCTATTTTCTTATCTTTTTGCGCGCGTTCGCGACGGCGTTGTTTTATAGTTGATTCTGCCTTCTGCTTTTCTTGTTTTAAGTAAGCAATTCTTTCGTTCAGCCATCCGGGAATATTTTCTTGCATTAATTAACTCCTTTTCTTTTTTTAATTCCTGTATAACAATAATCGTAAGTAGAGTTAAAAACATTAGCTTTATTTCTTAGTTTTAAATGTAAGGACGATGAATAATGAACAATCCGGTCCACAGCTATCTGGTTTTGCTCGAAAAAAACAGCCCGGCTGATATTGTTCGGGAATTGCAGGTTTTGCTGGCCGCCGAGGAAACAGTTTTTTTTAACCCTCAGCAGCAAGGCGAACTGAAACTGGCCGGTTTTGGTTCGCTGGATTTCAGTGAAGATTGCTGTGATGAAACCCGCGCGTTTTTTGACTGGTGGGTTAATGAGTTCGGACGGGGATTAAAACGCAAACACGACGAGCTTACTTCTTTGCTTTCACGCAGTTTCTGGGAACGTGAACTCAAAGATGAGATTTCTTTTTCCGATATTTCAGCACTGGCCCTGCTTGATATCGACCATTTCAAAAGATTTAATGATCTTTATGGGCATCAGGTCGGTGATAGAGTTCTGGCAGCGGTGGGGGAGCAGTTGCTGGCGCAATTGCCAGATAGTTCTTTTGCCATTCGCTATGGTGGTGAGGAGCTAATGGTTATTTTTACAAAAAAAAAGGCGGCTGCTGCGGTGGATATCCTGGAGCAATTTCGCGACCGCCTGGATTCGGATATTATTTTTGAATCGCAGCCGGAGATAATAAATGTAAGTATAGGTTTTGCTGACGGTGAAGATTTTTCAGACGTTGATGAGTTGATTCGCAGCGCTGACATGGCTCTCTATGAGTCAAAAGCCACCGGTAGAAACCGGTTAACCCGTTACGCCCCATATTTAAACCGCCATCGTGAGTTTTATATTTGGGGAATATATCGTTACCTCTGGGGGCGGGAAAACAGGTTTGTGGCCGCGGGTTCAAAGGTTTTTGTTAATAAAGGTTCGAATTTGTTTTTATATTCCTGGCACGGTAATATCTCGGAAAAACTATTTCCACCCGATAAACTGGCCTTGCCGCTGCGTTCCGGGCGCAGCAGGGGAAATAAAATTTTTATTGTTGACGCTAATGGCGAGTTATGGTGTCTGGCCGGTTCAAAAAGTTTTTCGCGGTTAAGTTCAGATTATGATCCGCAGCTTATTCGTGTTGCCGGTTCGGGTAAAAATATTCTTTTTCTGGCTGTTAATAATCAGCTTTATGAACTTGAAGCGGGGGGGTTGGTTCGAAAAAAATCTTTGCCGGACAACTGGGAACAATTTTGTCTTCTGAGCGGTGATATCTATCTGCTCCGGGGGCAAAGACTTATTAAAGAGAATGATCTGTTCTCAGGTGAGGGGCAGAAAACCCCGGAAGATGTTTTGCAACTTGTAGCCGCTGATTCGGTAATTTATATGCTTGGTGTTAGTGGCCGAATATTTTCTTATGAACCGCGCCCGGGAAGATGGAGCCGGCTTAGATTTGTCAATAGTGTCCGCCAGCCTCTGAACTGTCGTGAACTGGCAGTTTACAAGCAAAATCTGTTTATACGTGACCGGGCCGGGCGTCTTCTTTTTTGCCGGACCAATAGTAAAGCTGTCCCCCAGCAGATGGATATTTTCCCGGCTGACAGACCAAACCGCAAGGATTGACCCACGCCCCGTCAAAAAATAATTTATCGGAAAGGACGGTATGGTGCGGGTTTTTCGCGGTACTGGCTGTCATTGCTTTCGGTAAATACGTCCAGACTTGCTTTTGACTTGTTTATTTTGTTATTTGACGGCATAATTATGTGCTTGTTTTAGATATGAGGAGGTAAAAATGTGAAGACTGTTTGTATAACCGGCGGGGCCGGGTTTATCGGCTCTAATTTAGTCCGCCGCTGCCTGGAACTTGGCTATGAGGTTAAGGTTATTGATGACTTTTCTACCGGGCGGTTTGCCAATCTGGCTGATATCGATTCGGAGATCGAACTTGTTGAGGCCGATATTCGTGAAACCGATGAAATAAAACCTGTTCTTAAACAGTGCGAGTTGATTTTTCACCAGGCGGCGATGCCCTCTGTGCCCCGTTCTATGGCCGATCCGTCCCGAACCACCGATATAACCCTGATGGGTACCGTAAAACTGCTGGAAACAGCTGTGGAAGCCGGTGTTGAGCGCGTTGTCTATGCCTCCAGCAGTTCGATATACGGTAATCAACCCGGATTCCCCCGCAGCGAGGATATGAGCCCGCAGCCGGAATCTCCCTATGCCGCCTCCAAGGCGAGCTGTGAACTTTTCGGGCGTGTATTTGCCAATAATTTTCCGATTGAAACGGTTGGTTTGCGTTACTTTAATGTTTTTGGTCCCCGCCAGGATCCTGATTCCGATTATGCTGCGGTTGTGCCCAGTTTTATCAGCTCTTTGCTGACAGCTTCGCAACCTGTTATCTATGGTGATGGTGAGCAGAGCCGTGATTTTACATATGTGGAGGATGTGGTGGAGGCAAATATTATTGCCGGCGAAAAAGGCAAAAATGGCCGGGTTTACAATGTTGCTTATAATGATCGGACAAGTGTTAATCAGCTTTTTACAATGATAAAAGAGATAACAAACAGTGATATTGAGCCCCGTTACGATCCGCCCCGGTCCGGTGATGTGCGCTGTTCTTTTGGTGATGACAGGTTGTTCAAAAAAGAAACCGGTTTTCAGCCCGCTTACAGTGTAAAAGAGGGGCTGGAGAAGACCGTGGAGTGGTACAGAAATAATGAAATTTGAAGGCAAAAATATCCTGGTGACCGGAGCCGCCGGGTTTATCGGGTCACATCTTTCAGAACGTCTCCTGGAGCGCGGCGCTAATGTCTGGGGGGTCGATTGTTTGACAGACTATTATTCACCGCGCCTGAAAAGACAGAACCTTGAGTCTTTGCTGGCCAGTGATAGGTTTATATTTTTAGAAAAAAATATTCTTGATCTTGACCTTAAAGAATTTTTGCCTGATTTTAACGCTGTTTTTCATCAGGCAGCCCAGGCTGGAGTCAGGGCAAGCTGGGGCAGTGAGTTCGACGAGTATATCGAGCAGAATATCAAATCGACCCAGTATCTGCTGGAAGGGATGAAAAATTTTGCTCCCGAACTGCCGATGGTCATGGCTTCCAGCAGTTCTGTATACGGTATTCCGCCCGTGATGCCGATGCGTGAAGATATGAAGCAGACACCGCACAGCCCCTACGGGGTGACCAAGCTGGCTGCGGAAAACCTTGCTTTGCTTTATGGACGTAATTTCCAGTTGAAAACAATTGCTCTGCGTTATTTCACAGTATATGGGCCGCGACAGCGGCCTGATATGGCTTTTACCCGTTTTCTAACCTGGATAGCACGTGGGGAGACGATAGATGTTTACGGCGATGGCAGCCAGAGCCGCGATTTTACTTACATAGATGATGTTGTTGCTGCTAACATACGTTCCCTGGAAGCGGAAACCTACGGAGAGGTTTTTAATGTTGGTGGGGGGGAAAACGCCACTCTTAACCGGATATTTGATTATATGCAGGAAATTACAGGTAGAGCTGTAAATAGGAATTATATGGCGTTCAAAAAAGGTGATGATCCCCACACCTCGGCCGACACGACAGCTATTGAACAAAAGACAGGCTGGCAGTCCCGTGTCGGGCTGCGGGAGGGACTTGAAGAGCAGTGGCAGTGGGTGAAAGGTAACGATATACTGCACCGGCTGGTATGAGTGTTGTATATTATTGCTGATAGTCTTTAAGAAAGGCAGGAGTTGAATTGCTGTGAAAACATTGATTACCGGCGGTGCGGGATTTATTGGTTCCCACCTGGTTGAAAAACTGCTTGCGGCAGGGGATGAAGTTGAAGTCTTAGATGACCTGTCAACCGGCCGCCTGGAAAATATAGCCGCTTTTCAGACGAGGAAGTCGTTTAACCTTATTGTTGATACGGTCCTTAACAAACAGATTGTTGAACAGTCTGTTTCCCGGGCGGATCGGGTTTTTCATCTGGCGGCTGCTGTTGGTGTCC
>JBKGYI010000031.1:0-8774 GCA_046546195.1 bacterium
AATCTTTGGCCAAGGAACTTAACATAGTTCCCAATATTTTTATAATTCACATACTTAAATGAACCCTCATCAAATTTAGGGCTGAAGCGCGGCTGGCAGATGGCCGCCCGGGGGTCACCGCCATCACGAAAAGTCCCGAGACAGCGAGCCACCTCATCAAGATCCAGAATCTGTTTATAATCCCGAACATTACGCATCACCAGTTTGGCCGGCGATACCGAATAAAAGAAATAATCCATGGGGTGGCTCTGCTTTAAATAGGCCAGCGCGAGCGGCATTGTCATATTCGGTTTACCCTGCCCGGAATAAACTCCTTTGCTAAAACAGATATTGGCCACCCCTTCCGGACCGGCCAGCTTCAGGTTAAAAACATTGCGATCAAGCTGATTGAAAAGTTCCTGCATACCGTCTTCCAGCTCATCGGGGAACTGTTCCTCAATCTCCAGAAGCTCAAGGCCAGTCGCATCGGCAACTATATCAGTAATATAGTACAGATATTCCGCAAAATTTTCATGAGAAACACGTGAAAACCTGTTGGCGGGAAACGACGGGTTATTTTCAGGAGAGCCTGTAGCTGCACTGGCGTGTCCGCCATCAGCGGGGCTGCCAATTTTACTGACCAGGTAACTGAGATCTATATCATAACTTTCTTCGTTGACGCGGCGGGTAGAAAAAAGAAACGATCCGTAAGCGTAAAAATAAAAATCCATCTCATAACGCTTGGTCAAATAATTAAGCGCCGAAGCAACATTTATGGTCGGTTCACCCATGCGGGGGTTGCAGAACGGTGATATGGCGCTGTAAATGTCAACGCCGGCATCAGCTTCCCGGGCATAAAGCTGTTTTTGCAGCTGCTCTTTTTGCGCTTTGTTACCGAACAAAAATTCAAAGGGATGCAAAAACTTTTTGAATCCTACTTCACTGCTATAATCACCATCCTCGGGCGGATCGATCATCTTTATATGGTAAAGTGTTTTTTCAACGCGGGGCAGCACCTTATCCAGACCGGCTTCATATTCAGCAACACGATCGGCCCAGCCGGTATCCTCCATTATATTGTCCATGTCTTTTTTGGTTTGCAGCTCCATCAGGTTCCGAACCATCTCAATCTTATCGTATTTGGAACCGATCAATTTAGAAAGTTCGATTGCCAGGTGAGATTCCTTGATGTGCAGATCCTGGTAATGAGCTTCATCGCGAAGCCTTGCCAGGCCGGGATTATCAGCAGGAGTATCTTTGACAAACTGCTCATAAATTAAATCGGCTCCGCATTTCTGTTTTTCAAGCGGCAGATGTTCCCCGCGCGGCAGACTGGAAAGAACAATTTCTTCTATCAACCCCTCCTCTTTTAAATTCTGCAGGGTCTGCAAAATTTCGGGTGTATACGGATGGTGATCATCAATTCTGACCAAGCGCACGTCATTATCCGCCAGGTAACGAATATCCGATTCAATCAGCCCGGTCTGAACATCAATAGCCCGGCGGGCCAGTGCAGTTTCACTCTCTTCTATTTTTTCTTCCAGTTCCTCTTCGCTCAAACCCTGGCTCTCCACTTTATTCTGACTGCCGCCAAGGTATTCAACAAGACTCAACTCGATCGAATCAGGATCCGGATGCTCCTCAAAATATTTTTCCGAAAGAACAAGGTCTTCGGGAAACGTAAGAAAATCAAGATCATTATGGGTAACCGTCACCCCGTAATCCTCACAATCCTCGGGCCGGTGAAAGCAGACCCTGGCAGTTCCCCGCTCGTCGGTGGCAAGCGAAATACTCTGCACTTTATTTTCCGGATCATTAACGGGAGCAAGACTGACCGGACCCTCACTGACATTAAAAACCACTTCAAGGTCGGACACAGGACGTCCTCCTGTCGATTCTGTGACCTGGACAGCCAGTTGTCCTTCCAGCGGATTGTAGTTTTCAACTATCCAATCATAGGAGAGTTTGTTCCAGAATTCATATACTTCGCGCATATTGGCGAGCATCTTCTGAGCGTTTTTATTGTCGGGATTGGACTCAATCACCTGCTCCAGGAAACCCTCCAGTTCATCGTTGTAATCGCCCACCCTTTTCTTAAGTTTTTCCGCCCAGTCGAGCAGGGCGGCAGCATCCTCTTCGGACAGCACATCCCGCACATTACTGATAAGAAAACAGGTGCTTACATATATGGAAACGACCTCCACCCAGATTGCCATCAACTGGTGACACCAGCCCAGCCGGCCACGGCAACTAAAATCAAAACGCGACGAATCATCAACAAGCAGTCTTTCCTCGACATGCTCCTGGGAGATTTCGTCAACAATATCCCGTTTCAAACTGGTATCAAGAAGTTTTTGCACATCACTCATCAAATTATCATATTCATCTCCGATTAATTTATCCTCGAGCATCTTCATTACATCGCCGACTCCACCGTCCTGCTTGATCTGGTCGACAGCTCCTGCCAGCAGTCCGGTATAATGACGGGCCATTTTTATCTCAAAATATTTCCTGTCGTTTTTTACCTTATCAAGATTTTTCATAAGATCATTGTAAGCTTTTTTCCATTCCTCAGTAAAAGCTCCGGGAGCAGAATAAACTGTTTTACGCACCGCTTCAAACTCTTCAAAAAGCTCACAGCGAACATCAATTTCCTCTTCCCGCCGAATGCGGCGCATCTCAAGTCGCGGTGCAAGAGCATCGATAGGAAAGTCAGGCAGATAAACATCGCAACCGGCATGAATATCTAGATGTCGTAAACCTTCCTGGTAATTAACAAAATCAAACTCATAATCTTTGCCGTATTCAGGCTCCCCTTCGACCTGCTGCTTCATCCAGGCACCATAAAAAGCGTTTGAACCAACAGTATCAAGGTCACCACCAGAATTTCTGCCCAGCCCGTCTTTAATTCCCATACCGTGAATAATGAAGATTTTTTTACGCATGATATCCTCCCGGAAATCTGTTTTTTTAGCATTTCAAGGTTTACCTTCATTGATTAGCCTATCATCATGTAAAATACGTTGTCAAAATGAAGGGAGCTAATATGGTAAATAAATTCAGAATAAAGTTCAGCGGACTGCTTAAAAGTCCTGTTAGCTGGGCCAGGGTAAACCGTGAATTTTTGGCGGCGCTTTCGAAAAAAAAGCAGGCGCACCTCACCATCCAACCGTGCCGGGGATTTCTATGGTCAGAAGATTTCAAACTACCTTCAGAACTGGAAAAAATAACCGGAAGAAGAGAAAAGGAAGATAAACATGATATCCAGCTGGCCTTCGCCTACCCGCCGGCAATAGCGTCTTACGGTTTTAAAAAAACACTCTGGAACTTTTCGGTGTACGAGGCGTCACGATTGCCAAAAAACTGGGCAGAACCGTTAAACAGGTACTGCCAAAAAATAATTGTACCTTCCCACTACAACAAACGGGTTTATATTAAAAGCGGAGTCCGGGAGGATAAAGTAATTGTAATTCCTTACGGTTATAATCCAAAATTTTACAGACCGGAAACCTGCGGAAACAATCGAAAAACAGAGATAATCACCGTGGCAACGCCACATTATCGCAAAGGGCTTGATTTACTGGAAAACTGTGCCGGACTGCTTAAAAAATACCCGGTCAACTGGCGGGTGCATTCCCCCTATGAACCGGGACCACAACCTGAATACTGGGAAGATGGCACAATCAGCAAACGATTGCAAAAACTGGGGTTCAAAGTAACCGTAGGGCCACTCAGCGAAGAAGAAATCAGCCGGTTATACAGAAAAGCCGATCTGGCGGTCCAACCTTCCCGCAGCGAGGGATTCGGGCTGGCGATACTGGAAGCGATGGCTTCGGCTACGCCTGTTGTTACCTCCGGTTACTCCGGGCCGCTTGAATTTTCCGGGCCGGGGATGTTCCTGGTCGGGGGAGAAATTCAGCCGGCCAAAAACTGCCAGTACGGGCTACAGAACCGGCGGGCAAAAATTTTCGAGCCGGACAGGCAGCAACTAAAATCAATTATTGAAACCCTGCTGCAAAAACCCGAAAAATTACAGCATGCAGGGGTACAGGCCCACCGGACTGTAAAACACCTGACCTGGGAAAATGCGGCAAACCTGTTTTTAAAAAAGCTTTAACAGGCGAACCGCTCAGTCGACCTCTATCACTTCGTCCGGTTCAAGGGTAACTTTTCCAAAAGTAAATACTTTGCGCAGATCACTGGTTATCTCCCAGGTGCAGGAAAGACCGTTGGGGAATTGAACCAGGTCACCAGCTTCGGCGCTGACGCTCTTTGAACCGGGCAGATGAACCGTAACTGCACCCTCGAGAATATAGCAGGTTTCGGTTGAACTATAGGACCAGTCAAATTTGCTGGCCTCTTTTCCCCAGCTCGACCAGCCGGAGATACCAAGTTCATCGCGGCGATCCTCATCGGGCTGCTTCTCCAGTTTTACCTTCATAAAAATACCTCCTGAAAATAATTTTTAAACTATCGGGACTACCCATTGATAAAATTATCCCCAAAAGTACTTTAAATTCAAGCCATTTGCTTGTATGGTAAGTGTTTGATTGATTAAATTTTGCTGCAAAAAATATTTTTTAAAAAGGTGATTTAAGATGTGTATGAATAATGATTTTGAGAGAGCGGATAATTTTTGTGCCGGTCCGGCGGTATTACCCGTACCGGTCCTCGAACAAGCTCAGCAAAATTTCATGAATTTCAAAGAGATAGGGCTTTCCGTAGTTGAAATCAGCCACCGCTCTAACCAGTGGGAAGAGACCATAGACTCATGCGTTAACCGGATAAAAAATCTTCTGAATATTCCCGACAACTATCACGTACTTTTCCTGCAGGGAGGGGCCAGTACTCAATTTGCAATGATTGCTATGAACCTGGCGGCCGGGCGTGGTCCGGTGCAGATAGTTGACACCGGCGCCTGGTCAAACAAAAAGATGGCGGAGCTTGATATCCAGGGAATTGATTATGAAATCGTAGCCAGCAGCGAAGAGACAAATTACGACCGGGTTCCCGAATTGGATGAAAGCAAATTAAATCCCGCGGCCTCCTATTTTCACATCTGCTCCAACGAAACTATCGGTGGGGTCCAGTGGCAAGAATACCCGGACACGGGAGATATTCCTCTGGTAGCTGATATGTCTTCGGATATAATGAGTCGCCCGATAGACGTTGAGAAATTCGGCCTTATCTATGCCGGTGCTCAAAAGAACATCGGGCCGGCCGGAGCAACGCTGGTAATTATCCGCGACGACCTTTTAGCCAGAACACCGGACAATGTGCCGACCATGCTGCGTTATGACACGCACGTCAAGAAAAACTCCATGCACAACACACCACCTGTATTCTCCATCTACATGATCAACCTGGTGATGAAATGGCTTGAGAACCAGGGCGGCGTGGAGGCCCTGCAGGAACGCAACGAAAAAAAAGCCGGTATTCTTTACGATGCAATTGACCGCAGCAATTTTTATAATGGAGCCGCTCACCCCGACAGCCGTTCGCTGATGAACGTAACTTTCACTCTACCCGACGCCGAACTGGGCACAAAGTTTGTTAAAGAAGCCGCCGCACAAAACATGTTGGGACTTAAAGGCCACCGCTCGGTTGGAGGCTGCAGGGCTTCCATTTACAACAGTCTTCCCGTTGAATCAGTTGAAAGACTGGTTGCTTTTATGGAAAAGTTCGAACAGCAAAACAGCTAAATGGAACCACAGGAACATACTTTTCCTGAGCCCGAAACCCCCAAACAACGGCGGCAGTTTGCCAACAGCATGACTGTAACAATATTAATCTTCGAGGGATTAATTGGGCTCGCCGGTCTTGCCGGTGGGGCCTGGGTCGGAGTCTCGTGGGGATATTTTTTAATTCCCCGCCCCCTCTACATGCTCTATGGCATCGCGGCCGGTACATTCATGTTTCTGGTCCATCTGATTTTGATTTTCCCCGGCGGCGCGAAAAACCCCCTCTATCGCTGGATATATAAACCTTTTGCCGATGCGCTCTTGAAACCGCTGGGAATGCTCGGGTTTGAGGATATCATTTTAATCTCCATCGTATCAGGTTTTGCAGAAGAAATGATGTTCCGGGGATTCATACAGACAAGATTCGGGATAGTGGCTGCAAGTTTGTTTTTCGGCTTAATCCATATCTGGGGGAAGAAAGCCCTCCCCTACGCTATTTATGCCATAGCAATGGGGTTTTACCTGGGCGGATTTTTTTACTACGCCAACAACCTCTGGATTCCCATGCTCGCCCATACAGTAAATAACCTGCTGGGGCTGCTGATGATTAAGCTAAACTACGCCCCCGATATAAAGATAAAATAGTTGTAAAAAATATACCCACCAACCTAAGAAATACACTTAATTTACCTCGTATTTATCTACCAGTTCCAGGTCCTGGACCGCAAAGTTCTGAAAAGCTGTGAAACCGTTATAATCGAGAACACGCAGATCAAATTCCGGACGCAGGGCCCGCTCAATATCTTCGAAACGGTCACTGTATACATTTCTAACCTGCTTAACAGGAACCTCAAATAAAAGGTATTTTGTGATCCCCATGTGTCCCAATTTTTTCCTGAACCCCGGCTGCTGCGGATTTTCAAAATTACTCAGTATAAGCAGAGGGGTATTGGCTGAAAAAATAAGGTAGACCTTCATAATTTTCCCGCTCCTTTCTGGATATCCTGGTAATTATAGAGACTCTGATAGGTTGCCGACTCCTTCAGCAATTCCTCGTGACTTCCCCGGGCTTCGATTATGTGCCTGTTAATAACCACGATCTCATCCACATGCTGGACGGTTGCCAGGGTATGAGAAATTGCCACAACGGTCAAATCATCCGCAAGGTTACCGATAGCTTCCACAATAGCCCGTTCAGATTCACTATCAACATTGGAAGTCGCCTCATCAAGGACCAGAACCCGCGGATTACTGACAAGAGCGCGGGCCAGAGTGATTCGCTGCTTTTCCCCGCCGGAAAGCCGAACACCCCGTTCCCCTATCACAGTCTCAAAACCCTCGGGCATCCGGGAGATAAAATCAAGCGCTTCCGCCTGCTCGGCGGCGCGACGGATCTCCTCATCAGGAACATAGTCGCGAGCGTAAGCAATGTTTTCCGCTATCGAAGCATCAAAAAGAACCGGATCCTGGGTAACAAGCCCGAACATCCGGCGCAGGGAAAAAAGATCGTATTCAGGCAGGGGAACTCCATCAAGTTTTATCTGCCCGGAAGTGGGATCATAAAAACGCATCAAAAGATCCATCAATGTTGATTTACCGGAACCACTGGGACCCACCAGGGCAATCCGCCGGCCGCGCTTAATCTCAAGGTTTACCCGGTTTATTGCCGGGGTTTCACTGTTCGGATAATGATAACTAACATCTTCAAAACTTATTTTATCCTTAAATTCTGGTTTTTTATTTCCGGCAGATAAACGGGAGTAAAGAACACGGGTTTCCGAGAAAATCTGATCGATACGCTCCGCAGCTCCCCGGGCGGACTGCAGTTCGGTATACATCCCGGCAGCTTTGCGAAGCGGTTTATAGGCCCAGAACAATGAGGCCACGAAAACAACAAGTCCCTGGGGAGCAAGCAGTTCCCAGCGAAAAACAAGCAGCCCACCGATATAAAATACCAGGACACCTACTGTATAAATCAGGGCGTGCAAAACCGTTTTCATTATTTTATCAGCAACAATCTTACGGCGCAGTTTACGGAAAAACTGCTGGTTTTTTCGATTGAAAAAATCTTTTTCTTCCGATTCAGCACAAAGCGCTTTGACCAGTTTAATCCCCGAAAATCTCTCCTGCATCAAACTCAGAATATCTCCCAGGACATCCTGGGACTGCCGGCTGTATTTCTTTACCCGCTTTCCTATCGCAATCACAATATAGACACAAAGAGGAATCACAATAAACGCCGGAGCCAGAATAGGGGCGGCATAAACAGCAACAGCCAGAACAAACACAACCTCCAGCGGAGCCTGGACAAGATCACGCACAGAACTGTTAATCGAACCCTGAACCTGGTTGATATCGGCTGAAACCCGGCTCAACAGGTCACCGACGTTGTGCGATTCAAAAAAAGTCAACGATCTGTCAATAATATTTTTATAGAGCTCAGAACGAATATCACGGGTTACACACTGGGCCAGGATTTTCATTGTCAGTTTACTCAGCAGCTCGGCAATAACTTCAACAATTAAAACCATAATCGCCAGCAATAAAACAGCCTGCAAAATCTGCAGTTGAGTACCCTCCATAACAGTAACCATGTTACCACCAATATCCAGCAGAGGAACTTTGGGGATCTCCAGAGTAAGCTGGTTACGAATATCCCCTTCGAATATTTCACGGGCCACCTCGTGAACGAGATAAAGCAAAGTTCCATGTGACGCACCATAAGCAACCATTCCGACCAATCCACCGATCAGCCAGTACCAGTAGGGCTGCAGGTAACTCCAGAGCCATTTCATAAACTTCCATGTTGAATCCATTTCAAGTCTATCTCCATTTCTATCTACATTTTCAATCTATTTGCCCGATTTAATGTGTTTTTAATTTTAACTGAAAACAACCCAAATTACCAGATTACCCCGAACCGGAGCAGAACCTTCCAACGGTCATTCCGGCCCCACGCCGGAATCCGGGATTTCTGATTTGAGCCGGAAAATACAAAACTGGATTGCCGGGTCAAAGCTGCTCTTACACATCCGTGGGACTTCGAGGAGCGGAGGAGGGGAGGGCTTCGGTGAGCGGATGAGTGGAGGAAACTGCGGAGGCAATGTCAAAGGT
>JBKGYI010000032.1:0-8756 GCA_046546195.1 bacterium
CAGCGGCCGCTGACCTGGTAAGGAGAAACATCCACCGCTTTTTCAATCGCAGTTTCAACATCAAGATCCATTCTTCTGATCTGCTGCAGAAAAAACTCCCCGGTTCCCGAGGCACATTTGTTCCCGGTGTGGACATTGCTGATTCTCCCCCGGCGATCCAGCTCATAAGCAACAAAAGTTTCCCCCCCGGCGCTTACTATAGCATCAACTCCAGGGATATCTAACTGCCTGTAGGCCAGACTGACCGCTTCGGGTTCGGCTATGGTGGGTAGGTCAATAAGATCTTTGAATTTGCGGCCGGTCACCGCAATATAATCAGCCTCATAAAACCGGTTTTCTTCCATCAAACTCTTAAAAACGTTTGCTACATCCCCTTCATGCGCCCTGAGGTAATTTCCCTCAATACTGTAGTTACCATCCTCAATCTGCAGCGCAGTAACCGTAATATTTGAAGCCCCGAGACAGATCCCGACGGTTCTCAATTTACCACCTCCTTTTTTATCCGCTCAAACAAGATCCGCATAAAAACAAAGCGGATCGGTTTCCAGGGGATCACCTGTATATGTGTATGCTCTCGCCCGGGAACCACCGCAGATATGTAAAGCCCAGCAGCCATTCTGGACACATCTACTGTTGTATTGTTCGGGTTTTTTTAATTTTTTTAGCAGCTTTGACTCCCGGTAAATTTCTGCCAGTGGCTTATTTTTCACATTGCCACAGCCGATCGGTAAAAAAGGATCCGGATACACCTCTCCAAACGCCGTAATAAATATCTCGCCGCGCCCCGAACCCAGCCCCCACTCCGGAGTTCGCAGGCCATGATCATCGGGTAATAATTTCAGTATATCTTTTTTAAAAAATTTTTTCTTGCGGTTGAATTTTTCTCCCGGATTAATACCTTCTTCCCAGAGTCTCCTTTCAACACTGTAGCGGCGGTAAGTTGGTGCCTGAGCGACACGCACTTCAAAATCAACTTCCTTGCTGAGTTCATATATCTGCAGAAAAAGATGACGAACTTCATAGGTGGTCGGCAGCCTGAATTTTTCAACATCACCACCGGGAACCAGGAAAAATGTTTCCCATATTTCCGGATTTAATACGTCAACAACCAGCATTAACTCAGCCAGAAGATGATGGTTGTTATTGGAGAGAACCGAAGTTATTTTTAAAGGCAAGTCAACTTTCCCGGCAAAGCGTGCCGCCTCCAGTATCTTCCCGAACGAACCTTCTTCCCCCCTTAAATCGTCGTGCAGCTCAGCACCGGGGCCGTCAAGAGGAAGGTCAAGCCGGCCACAACCGGCTTCTTTGAGCGCTTTTACATTAGATTCAGTCAGATTGCGCACTGAGGAAACTTTAACCGCCGTCCGAACATCTCGTGAAGACGCATAATCAATAAGTTCGATCAGATCAGCGCGAGAAAAAGGATCTCCCCCGCAGAAAATCAACCAGTCCACCCCGGCTTCGGAAAGCTCATCTATTAACTTCTTACCCTCAACAGTAGAAAGTTCATCAGATTCCTTGCCCGACGAACCTTCAATACGACAGTGCTTGCAGGAAAACCCCCGCGCCTGAGTAACCTCCCAGCTAACAATAGTCGGTGTATCATCGGGTCTGGAATTTGACATTTTATAACTCCTAAAAACAAAGACTGCCTGATTTGCATAAGATTATCCTACAAGCAGGGGGTTTAAGTCAAACATCTTACGCTGAAATAAAAAATTATCTCCTGAAAAAACAAGCTAAATTTACAGATTGTTTTTTTACTTCACAAGAATACACTGTTACCAACTCTAAGCCCATATTTTAACTCACAACTCGCAACTCACAACTCGCAACTCACAACTCACTCCCCTGCCAATGCGACACGCCCGCAGGATCCGGGCTTAAAGCAACCCAAACCCGCAAACCTAACCCGAATTATTCAGGCTAACTGTACAGGCCGGTTAGAATTTTATTATTTCTCGTAAAACCAGTGTCGCGTAAGAACCCGGCGGGGCGGTGAAAGAAACCTGCAAATATTTACCGTGTTCATCCGCACCCGAATCAAGAGTTGCCTCCTTTATTTCAAACCTTAATGAGCGGCGGGTTCCGTTCAATCTCAACGAACCAACTTTTTTAATACGCTCCGGCTCTATTTCAAAACGGGCCAGGTGCTTTCTCTCAATTTCACCCTGTTTCCCCTCCGCTATCCAGCATTTAGACCCGAAAACAGGACCGGTCGGACTTATCTCGAAATTACCGACTCGCGGCTGCTCCACCCCCGGATCATCGACCCGGAAAATTCCACCGCTATCCTCTTTGCGAGCAATATCACCAGCGTATAATTTATCAATATCCGGCATTCTTTCGGCAAGAATCAGGTTAAATACCAGGCTCTGGAAAGCGGAAACAAAGAGGCGGCGCTGACGTTTGGGTATAGCAGTTAAAACCGGGCCCGGGGTACCGCTGCGCACGTAAGCGGCAAGAGCATTACGCCTGTTTGTATAATTTTTCGGCCAGTATTTAAAAGCCGCGTCATAATCCCCCCTTTCAAAAGCACAGCGCGCTTTATATACGGGGGACGGATCATTATCCGAAGGGCAACCCAGGTAAAGCCGCACAAACTCTTTTAACCTGTTTTTAACAAGAGCCTCCCCCAGCTTTGCGCTGTCCGCACGCCGGCCAAAACGCTGGTTACCGTAATAATTAGGCACGCCGCGATTTGCTAAAATTTCCAGGATTTCCGTCGCCACCTTTTCACTGCCGGGTTCCGGATTTCTGATTTTTACTTCAAACCTGTTAGAACTCAAATGACCGGTGCGTAATTTGTTTTTATGAAAAGCAAGCGGTTTTATCTGCAGCCGCGAATGATCTATTTTTCTCATTTCTTCCGATTCCAGATGTTCAACACTCATTATCTGGCGCGTTACAGCTTGACTGTCCTTGTTGCCCGCAAATCCTATATCCGACCGTTTAACATCCAGACTGCGAGCAATTATTTTAACAGCCTGCAGAGTGGACAGCCCCTCTTTTCTCACTTCAAAATAAAGATGTGTCCCCTCCCCGGAAGGTTTATAAAGTGGTTGTTCTTCGACAATAAAATCTTCACAGCGCTGTTTTATAAAACCGCCCGTCCCTGGCAATTCCGCAGTCAGACAGGGGAACTTATCGCCCAGAAATTTTGGGGCAGAATTAAAATTCATATTCTCTCCATCACGATATTTTCAATAACTGTTCCAGACAATCAACCACGGCATAGCCGGCTGAAAGTTTTGAAACAATCCCACCGTTTTCGCGAACTATTTTCTTAAGCTGCGCTTCGGCGTTAGCAACGGCAGCAGCCCTGAAACCATAACGGCCATCCAGCATATCTCGATCATTCATTGAATCACCGAAACATAATATCCCACGGGGATCCCAGCCGCGTGAAACAGCCAGATGATTTATACATACGCCTTTCCCGGCATCAGAAGGAGCAATAGAAAGGTGAACACGATTTCTTAGCGCTACTATTCGTTGATTTTCAGCAATTTGCTCGGCAAGCATTTTTTCTGCCTCACGAGCTTTACTCTCACTTTGAAAACGCAGGGAAAACTCCTGGCGCTCAACAGCAATATTAAGTTCATTCGCCCATTTTAAGTTCGGTTTTATCAGATTGTGAAAATCAGCTTCAACCTGATCGGTAATTTTTTTTAACCGCCTGTTCCAGCTTCTAAACGGTATTTCCGTCTCCGGGCGGGGGTAATGAAAAATATAGCGCTCACCGGCAATACAATAATCGGGCCACAAACGCCAGTTAAGAAAAAAATCACGCAGGCGATGGATAGGCCGGCCGGTCGCTATAATCCAGTTTCCTCCCGCACGGCGCCATTTTTTTATACCGGGAATGAATTCGGGGGGCAGTCTGTCGGTACCGGCCAAAAAAAGAGTATTGTCAAGATCGGTAACTAAACAGTCCACACCGTAAATATAATCAACAAAATCAGTCATATCCCAATCCCCTGTTTACCGGTTAGTCTTAAAAAAACGATCAGGCCGGGGAAGCGACCTGTCTCTGCTGCTGGTAGTGGGCCAGAAGTTTCTTATAAATGCGCCGGTTTTTATCAGCACCGGTTAAACCGGTGTGTTCCCAGGGATCGTCATCGTTAAAATGCTGGGGTTCATCTTTAAGGTCAAGTTCTTCGGTTAAATCCCGGGAATGAAGATGTTGAAGTCCGACTCCCCAGGCAAGCGAGGGCAGATCGAGGACATAGTCATGAATCATATCTGTGTGCTTGCCCGCATCACAAAAAAGATGATGCAAAAAAGCGGCATCAAACGAAGAACGGTAGGCGCTCATCATTACATTTCTTTCACCAGCGACATCAGAATAGAAATCGATTAACTCTTCAACTGCCTGACCGGGAGAGATTGCCCCCGTTTCTTTCCAGCGGCGGACACTGAAACCATTACATTCGGCTGCTTCCGGCTGAGTACGCTCTGGATGAGCCGGCATTATCCTCCGGTGAAAACTATCTATTTTTTTACCATCCGGCTCAGTAATAATAACACCAACATCAATTATTTCATGATAACCGGGACTCAAACCCGTTGTTTCAACATCAACAAACGCAATAACCCAATCCTCTGATTCAAATATTTTGAACATAGCGATTCCTCTTCTAAAATAAATGATAAGAATCCACGGCAAAAACTCGGTTTCATCATTCCGACAAAGCCAGAACCCAGATAATGTCCTTAAAAGCCTGGATTGCCGGGGCCATCATGCCCAGACTTGATCCAGGTGCCGGCAATGACAGGGGATAGCAGAACCTGAAAATACTTTTTGCAGTGGACTCATGATTAAATTTAATCTTATTTGCTGACTAATCGGAATACTTATTGGCGAAGCTGTATTATCTCATTGTAATCTTTATAAAATCGAAGCATCTTTCCTTTTCACCGGACATTTAGTTTAGCAAAAAAATAACTATCTGGCAAAAATAAAAAAATTACAACCAGTTTTCCAGCAAATCCCGATCAAGGATTGTTATAAAATGCCCTTCTACTTTCACGCTACCGTTATTTTTGAATTTTTTTAAATATCTGGTTACAGTCTCCCTGTTTGTCCCAACCAGGTCGGCCAGACGCTGGTGAGTTAATGTAATCTCAATTTTCCGACCTTCTCTGCTTTCTGCTCCAAACCGTTCGGCAAGTTTCAGCAGACAGGCAGCCAGGCGACCCGGTATCGTCTGAAAAGTCAAACGGTGGATCTCTTCGTCCGAGGAAAGCAAACGTTTGCTCAAAGCAGAAATTAAATTCAAACCGATCCGGGGATATTTCGCAAAGATATCCAGAAAAACATCTCTTTCTACTTTTAAGAGCGCCGTCTCGTTCATCGCACTCGCCCGGGCACTGCGTTTCTGGCCGCCAAGCGAAGCCATCTCCCCAACCACCTCGCCATCTCCCAGCATGGCGATGGTCTTTTCGCGCCCGGTATATGAGTCCTGAACACTGATTTTTAATAAGCCGCTGATAATCGTATATAGTTCACTGCCGGCTTCTCCTTTTTCAAACAAAATCTCGTCCGGTTCCAGAACCACAGTTTCCGCGCAACTCAAAACATCTTCAATGGCAGCATCGGGCAGTTCTTGAAAAATAGGTAGTTTTCTTATTTTTTCTTCCATAATTACCTCCCTGTGAAAATCCAAACTACACAACATCATTTAATCCAATTGAAAACATTCTATCAAATCACTGAATTTTTAACCAAGGTTCATTAAAAAAGGTACCAGCTGAACCAGAACACCGGCCGCAAGGGCCGAACCGATTACTCCGGATATATTAGCCCCCATGGCCACCATCAGGAGATAGTTGTTATGATTCGCTTCCTGCCCCACTTTGTGGGCAACCCGGGCGGCCATCGGCACCGCGCTTACACCGGCCGCTCCCACAACCGGATTAACCCTGCCACCGCTTAACCAGTACATAATCTGACCAAAACCAACCCCACAGGCGGTGGCGGTAACAAAGGCCACAATTCCTAAAAACAATATCCCGAGCGTCTCCCACTGCCAGAACAATTGAGCGGGCATCGAGGCTCCAACAGCAACCCCTAAAAAGAGGGTAACTGTATTAATTATTGATTCCTGGGCGACATTACTGAGACGGTCGGTTACACCACAAACCCGCAAAAAATTGCCCAGCATTAACATGCCAATCAAGGGGGCCGCCGAGGGAATAAGCAGTATCGTTATAATCACGCATACAACGGGAAACAATATTTCAACCCGCTTGCTGACTTCCACGCTCTGCTGCATGGTAATCCCCCGCTGGCGCCGGGTTGTAAGTGCTTTAATAACCGGCGGTTGAACCAGAGGAACCATGGCCATATATGAGTAAGCGGCAATTGCTATCGGCCCCAGCAATTCCGGGGCCAGCCGGTTGGCGGCAAATATTGCCGTCGGCCCGTCCGCCCCCCCTATAATACCGATAGCGGCGGACTGCATCGGATCAAATCCAATTGCCATCGCCCCCATTAAAGTTAAAAATATCCCCATCTGGGCCGCCATACCGAGCAGCATCATTGAAGGAGACGCGAGCAAAGGAGCAAAACTGGTCAACGCGCCTATCCCCAGAAAAACAAGCGGGGGTAAAATTTCGTATTCAATTCCTAACTTAAAAAACTCAAGTAACCCCCCTTCAAGCAACAGACCGGTTGCGGGGAGGTTTGCCAGTATTGTTCCAAACCCGATCGGAACAAGCAACAGTGGTTCGTATTCTTTTTTAACACCAAGAAACATCAAAAAAAGACCAATAGCTACCATTCCAAGCTGCTGGAGATCAATCTGGTATATACCGGTAAACTCTATAACTTCACGCAGCAGCTCAAAAATAATTATTTTTCACCTTTCACAATCATTAGTTTGTCACCTTCATCAATATTATCACCGGCGGAAACAAGAACCTCACTTACCACCCCATAAAATTCAGCGGGAATCTCGGTTTCCAGTTTCATCGCCTCCAGTTTAAACAGCACATCTCCCGGTTCAACTTTATCCCCTTCTGCAACCAGAACTTCAATTATTTTCCCGGTCAGCGGGGCGTATATCTCGCCTCCTGCTCCCGGTTCAGTTCGAGGTCGTGCCGGAGATTTCTTTTTCGGGGAAACTTCCACATCAAAAGATGAAGCTGTCCACTTTACCTCGCCGGCTTCCACATCAACAGGCTGCACATGCCAGCTGCGCTCGCCAATCGAAGCCTCATACCCATCCCCCACCCACTCTACATGAACATTAACAATTTCATCATCACGTTTGAATTGATAATTGCTCATAAAATCCTCCCGGAATTATAATTCACCACATATTGCTGCCGGTTATTTCCTTCCTATTTCCGCTTTTGTCCCCCGTATTCACCAAGCCGCCGGCCCAGGGCCAGCTGGCGGCGGTGATGCTCGACGGCGGTCACCGCCAGGATTTCATCCGGCGCACTGGATACCAGTATTTCCCCGGTTCTTTTCTGTTTTTTCTTCTCCGGTTTGCCGGCTTTTTCACGCCGCGCGGGAAACAACAGTTTCAATATTTTCACACTGAAGATCAAAAGAGACAGCGAAAAAGCCACTGCTGACATTCCCATCAGGGTCAGCCACAGGCCAATTTGTAACATTTTATACTCCATTTACAGAGGTATATTTCCGTGTTTTTTGGGCGGACGCTGCTGGCGTTTGCTGATCGTCATCTCCAGGGTTTCAACCAGGTATCTGCGCGTCTCGGACGGCTCTATTATCGAATCAAGTAAACCAGCCCGCGCGGCATTATAAGGTTTTGCAAACTTTTCTTTAAATTCATCAATCTTTTCCTGCCGTTTTGCTTCGGGATCATCAGCGTTTTCAATCTCCCGGCTGTGAATAATGTTAACCGCTCCCTGGGCCCCCATTACAGCGATTTCGGCCGTCGGGTAGGCGATCACTGAATCATAACCCATATCCCGGCTGCACATCGCCACAAAAGCTCCACCGTAAGATTTTCGAACAATCAGACTTATCTTGGGGACAGAGGCTTCACTGTAGGCGAACAGCATCTTCGCTCCGTGGCGAATAACTCCGTTATGTTCCTGACCGACTCCGGGCAAGAAACCGGGGACATCAACAAAATTTATTATCGGAATGTTAAAAGAATCACAGTGCCTTACAAAGCGCGCTATCTTATCAGCACTGTCGATATCCAGACAGCCGGCCAGCGTTTTGGGCTGATTACCAACAATCCCGACCGGATATCCACCCAGACGACCAAACCCGATCACACAGTTGGACGCAAATCCCGGTTTGAACTCCATAAACTGCCGGCCGTCAAGCACCGGTTTAATAACTTCCCGCATATCAAAAGCCATCCGCGGATCCGAGGGAACAATGTCTTCGATCTCACTGGTCTGGCGGTCAACAGGATCTTCCACTTTTTCAAATGGGGGAAACTCTTCCGAACTATCGGGTAGATAACGCAGCAGCAGCTTGACCTCGTCAAGACACTGGCGGTCATCCTCAACAAATCTGTCGGCGGTGCCCGTTACCTGGGCGTGTGTCTTAGCCCCACCCAGTTCCTCAACACTGACTTCTTCGCCGGTAACCTCTTTAATCACCTTCGGCCCGGTAAGAAACATGTTGCTCTGGTTTTCCACCATAAATATATAATCGGTGAGCGCCGGCGAGTAAACCGCACCTCCGGCACAGGGCCCCATTATACAGGTTATCTGGGGGATAACTCCGGAAGCAAAGGTGTTGCGCTTGAATATTTTCCCAT
>JBKGYI010000033.1:0-8684 GCA_046546195.1 bacterium
GGGCCGGAGTCTGAGCTGAAAAAACTCAAAAATTTTTTGAGCGAATTCCCCTCCTCGGAGATACATCCCTCTTTTACTTCTGATTATCAGTATTCCCTGTTTTTCACAAATATTGAGGACGCATTCATTCTGCGCCTCAACCAGGTTGCCGGACAGATTCTAAAACCGCAGGCGGCTGAAAAAAAGCCAGCCAGAAAGACTCCCGCAGCCAGACCGGCCCGCTCGGCCTTCAAACCGGTTATGTTTGTACTTGCCTTACTGCTGGTCAGTACAGCTTACGCTTTTTATCCTTACGGTTTCGAACACGGCGGCGGCGAAATAGCAAAAGAATCAATTGTAAATAGAAAACAAACATTACGAATAGAACCGGAAGAAAAACAACCTGCCGACACCATATCTATCAAAACAGAAGAACCTTCTGCACCTGAGAAAGAAAAACCAGACCCTGATGAAACAGAAGAACCTCCTGCACCTGAAAAAGAAAAACCAGAACCTGATGAAAAAATCGACGCCGTAGAACCCAAACAGGATATCACAATCCCCTCTGCCAGGCGGTCTGCTTTCTCGCGGCCCCTGCGCATCCATTTTATCGATGTCGGACAGGGGGATGCAATTCTAATCCAGCCTCCAAACCAAAAGTATTACCTGATAGACGCTGGTAAAAGCAGTGCCGCCGACAAAGTCATCTCTTACCTCAACTCCCTGGGAGTTCACAGAATAGAAGCGGTGATCATGACTCATCCCCATACAGACCATATCGGGGGAATGACAAAAATATTTGAAGCTTTTGATGTTGCAGAGGTCTGGGACGCCGGGGCGGTTCACACAACAAAAACCTACGAAAAAACTCTTGAAGCGATTGAAAAACACGGTATCCGCTATCGAATAAACAGCCGCGGGCACCAGGAACAATGGGGAGACCAATGCCGGGCCAGAGTTCTGCACCCCGGTGAAAACGAGCGCTACAATGGCCTGAACGATTATTCGGTAACGGTATTGCTGCAGTGCGGTAAAACCAGCGCCCTGTTTCCCGGTGATGCCGAGGAGACTGCCGAAGCACAAATGTTAGAGCATCATAATCTGCGCCGGGTCGATCTGCTCAAAGTGGGACACCACGGCAGCGGCACTTCATCAACAAACAAGTTCCTGAGCCGGGTCAGTCCAGATATCGGAATTATTTCCTGCGGGACCGACAATTCATACGGCCATCCCAGCTCCACCACCCTGCAGAATCTCAAGCGGCGGAGAGTCGATGTCTATCGCACCGACCTGCAGGGAACCATAGTCGCCACCAGCCGCGGGCGCGGTTTTGAAATAAAGACCGAACGGCAGGCAGACGGTCGATCCAGCGGGCGCCGGGTTACCCGGATCCCCACCACCCCGCCGGCCAGGTCAACCGCTAAAACCAGCGGGCAAAAAATTAACATCAACCGGGCTTCACTTGATAAACTGACAGAAATTAACGGTATAGGCCCCGCATTAGCAGGACGAATTATTAAATACCGCAAACGGCGCGGGGATTTTAAAAATATCAATGACCTGAAAAAGGTAAGAGGAATCGGACCTAATACAATAAACAGTATTCGTGATTCTGTTAGCGTTAATTGACTTAAAAGTATTGTGTTTAAAACTAAATCTCATAATAAAGGACTGAGGTCAAATGCAGGAAATATTTTTTGATACCGCAGAAGTTTTCTTAAATCTATTCCACAGTTTCAGTGATATATTTTTCGCTGTTTTATCTTTTTTGTTAATCGTAATTCTGGGTTTTTTACTCGGAAAACTTGTCTACATATTAATCAGTCGCCTGCTCAGGCTAATTCGCTTCGACCGCTTAATCGGCCGGCTTGAACTTACTTCTCTATTCTCGCCAACAGTGGCCACCGCCCGTTTCTTTTACTTTGCGACGGTAATCATTTTCTTTCTACTTGCTTCGCGCGAAATAATTCCGCGCCCCCTCAACACCCTTATCAACGACGTCTACCTGGCAATCGGGGACACACTGCTGGTCATCGGGATCGCCGCGCTCAGCCTCTTTGCAGCCCATTACATCGGCTCCCTCTTGAAACTGCTGACCGAACTAACAGGTCTTGGAATCGGCGTCTACATCTACAACGGTTTTTGTTCCCTGATGCTCCTGTTTGCAGCCCGGCTAATAATAGTTGATTACTTAACCGTTGCCACCCCCTATTCATACCTTATCGTTTCTGTGCTGTTCTTAGCTATCCCCTACTTTGTTATCCGGCGGGAAAAGTTCGCCGGCTGGCTGCGAGGTGAAGAACAATCTCCATTCTAAAAGATTTATTTAACGTCAAAGAACCCGATGAAGAAAGAATCCGTTTTTTAAGCCGGGTCAAGCTGTTTGAAAACCTGGTTCTCTCCGATATCGATTTTTTGATTGATGAACTTGTGGAAGAAAAATACCGCCCCGGAGACTGGATAATCCGCCAGGGTTCCGAAGGGGACGGTATGTACCTGATAGAAAGCGGAACAGTGGAAATACTCCGGGAGGAAAACGGTGAAGAAATACATCTTGCCGATCTCAGCGAAGAGGATTTCATAGGAGAAATGTCCCTGATCGACCAGCAGCCAAGAAGCGCCTCGGTGCGGGCAAAAACCGACTGCGCCCTCCTGCACCTATCACGAACGAACTTCATGCACATGCTCTCAAAAAACCACACCACAGCCCTGAAAGTAACCTTCAACATAGCCCGCCAGCTAACAACCCGCCTCCGCCAGACAAACCTGAAGGTGGATTAAAACCTCTCTCCCTCGCTACAAACCACACAAGCACCAAAAATCCCCACGTGTGAGGGGAACACCGCGACTGTGAAGTCGCAGGTCATCCAGCGACCTCTGTAATCCCCACGTGTGTGGGGAACACCAAAGATTCCACAAAGGCGCCAGCCTGTGACAGCCTGTAATCCCCACGTGTGTGGGGAACACAAAGAATAATCTAGCGAAAAATGCTTTTGTGATGTGCTGTAATCCCCACGTGTGTGGGGAACACGGCCACGACGGCCGCGCGGCGACTGGAGGCGCAAGCCTGTAATCCCCACGTGTGTGGGGAACACTTTCGGCTACCAGCGGTGCCTTTCGGCGCCATGCTGTAATCCCCACGTGTGTGGGGAAGACTCAGTCGGAGGAGGCAGGATTTAACCCGTTTGCTTAATATATTGTAATCCCCACGTGTGTGGGGAAGACTTGCACCTTCTCGAGGCTTCTTGCGACAACTTGATTGTAATCCCCATGTGTGTGGGGAACTTTGAGGCGGTTCATGGTTCAAAGTTCATGGTTCAAATCTTGTGTCTGTTGTCATATTTAATCATACCTGCTGAAAGTTCTCAATCCCCCTGTTTCTTAACTGTGGGAACTGCACCACCTGAATTCACCAGATCTGCACCGGCGACCACTGGCTCAAATCATCTCTCAGTGTGATTGGCGGTGAGCAAAGACTTCGGCGATCACCTACGTCGTTTAACGTCTCCTGTTAAATTCGCCGTTTCCTCCCCTCATCCGCTCCTCACCCCTTCCACTCACCAAAACACTCTTATCCCCACGTGTGTGGGGAAGACGACGCATTAAGCGTCCGTCAGCTGGCTCAGTATCGTTGTAATCCCCACGTGTGTGGGGAAGACATCTGTGTTTAAACAACAAATCGAAGATTTGTTGTGTTGTAATCCCCACGTGTGTGGGGAAGACCGCGAAGCTGGAGGAGGGCAGGATTAAACCCGTTTTTGTAATCCCCACGTGTGTGGGGAAGACGATCAAGATCAGATCAGATCAAGTCGTCGTCGAGTTGTAATCCCCACGTGTGTGGGGAAGACAAGTGGGCTTGGCACTGAGGCCCCTTTGTAATTAGGTTGTAATCCCCACGTGTGTGGGGAAGACATCCCGTCCAGTCCATAGATAGAAGAAGAGCCCCATTGTAATCCCCACGTGTGTGGGGAAGACTTGGGAAGGACGCGAGTCCAGCTGGATTTTTCAAGTTGTAATCCCCACGTGTGTGGGGAAGACACTTCTATTCGAGTACTTAATATCTGCTTTAATTATCCGTTTTTATGCGCTGATTGTCAAGTTCTTTTTTTAGCATTTTTTCGGGCGATAATTGTCGGTTACGTTTCGGGGGAACAATTGCAGCAGTTCTGTGACTTTTTGATCAGTTTGATAAAGCCGCCGGATTACTGTTCTACAGAAAAAATCATAAAGTTTCCAGGCTAATTGAGGATGATCTTCCCGACACCTGTGAAAACTTTCTTTTTTTAGGACATCCATCTTTACTTCACTGCGAGCCACGGCAGTGGCGCTGGCCGGAAGATGAGTTAGCAGGGACATCTCACCAAACATTCCTCCCTTCTCCAATACAATAAAAGGAATATACTCGCGATTAGCAAGATCGGCCAATTTAAAAATTTCTACTTCCCCTTCCTTTATGAAAAAAACAGCTTCGCCCGATTGGTCCTCATAAACAATACTCTGCCCTCCAATATAACTGACCGATTCCAGGTATGATTGTAAAATTATATGTTCCTGCTCCCCCAGCCGGTCCAGGAATTGGAAATAAGAGGGTTCACTGGTAAAATTAAATAGAGGATTCATACGTTTCCCAGACAAGATTTTCCCACTCCTTAGAGTCAAGAGGTTCTATATTAATTAGCCGATCATGAAAAGTGTAGTATAGATAAAGATTTATTTTTTTATCCTTATGGTAAGGCCCAAGAGCATAATAGTAAGCTGAAAGCTGTTTACAATATTCATCGTTTAAATCCATCTCCAGATCGGTTTTGTAGTCTATTATGTGCATTTGATTTCCATTAATTTCGACCAGGTCAGCAAGCCCTCTTAGTTCGAGACAGCAAGTTTTCCCCTCCTCTCGCTGTAATGTCAGCGAGCAGGCCACTTCCGGCTGCAAGTCCCCCTCAAGATTATCAAGAAAATTTTTCAAATTTGTTTTGTCTTCCTTCCCCGGATCATTCGGCTCAATGTCATAGTTTTCAAGATATAATTCCCCAAAAACATGCACACGGCGACCAAGCTCTGTTCCTCGGCCTTCAGTTCTCTGTTTAAACAGAGATTTATCAATCAAATCATGAACAGAGATACAGGGAGCTTTGTTGGACTGCTGCGATGGACGGTATGTCCAGGGCGACAGGGATGTGACGACTTCATCACGGTCCGTCTTTACTTCACCATCGTATTTAACGAGAATCAGACCATCTTTCCGAACCGGCTGGCGCCGGTTTACTCCTTTAACCCGAACCTCATAGCCCTGCTCGTTGTTTTCGGGCCAGATCAAGAGCGCATTTCCAGAACCAATATTTTTTGAAATCAAAGACCAGATCTGGTGGCGAATTTTACGGTTATACTTGCCAACAAACAGACCGGCACGAAGTTCCTGCAGCCAGTTTTTTAAATTCCCCTTAAGCCGGGTGGGAGCGTTTTCAAGTTCTAGAAAAATCATCGGCCTATCCTGGAAAGATTTTTCTGTAAAAAGATGTGGCTAATTGATCCAGCGATGCCATTTCTTCTCCTCTCCCTCCGGAATATTTATATAGGGAACACCAACTTTAAGAACTTCTTTAATAGTAGGTATTATTTTTTTCAAAAACTTAAATTCACGAAAACGATCGCGACACATATGTCGAACTCGAGATTCCGGTCTGCTCGGTGCCTGAGAAGCAACTTTGAAAGCAACGGGAACCACAAAATCAAATTTAAACAGGTCAGCAATATCAAAAACAAAAGAACGACTATCGCCGCGATGCATAAAACCAATAGCAGGGGAATATCCGGCTGTTCGGATAGCCGCTTCAGAGATTGCATTGAGACAGGCAGCAGCTACACAGAGACAGTAATTTGGCAAATCCATCTTATTCCAGGGAACATTATAAACCCGGCCGCTCCAGTCAATACCATATTTAAGAGCAAGACAGTTATACTTATCCCTTACGCGAGCCCCCTCAAACCCCCTGATTTTACGGACCGAATCAAACTCGGGAAGTTCTTCGTTAAAACGTATCTCAAACATTTTTTTAACTACTTCCAGCCGAGCCCTGGAATTAGAAGCAAGATATGATTGAAGCATAATTTGCGGACCGGCATGGTCAGAAGTAAATGCAGTCGCGTACATCCGGACCCCACCTTCTCCCACCCAGACTACCATGCAGTTTTGGCGGGCAGCGAGTTTAACTGCGGAATGAGAAATACGAGTACCAGGTTCAAGCATAAGGCAAGCGGTCCCGCCGGCCGGGATAGATATTTTTTCAGCATTTTTATCACCTTTATGGAAAACCATAGAACCATCTTTGACGCTTACCTGACCCCGTCCCAGAAAAACAACCGAACGTCGTTCTTTAAGAGGTATTTTCTCAATTTTCATAAAAAATCAATCTCCAATATTTTAATTCTTCACCACAACAAAAACGATCAACTGGTTGTAATCCCCACGTGTGTGGGGAAGCTTTTTGGGTCAGCCGGGGAGCCAGCCTTTTTTTATTTTTATGCCCTGTTTTATTTCTTTGTCAGGGTTTTCATGGAGTTGAGCTAATTTTTTTATCAGTTTTCGGGTTACCCGGGCATCATCGACCGCCCGGTGGGAGTTTTCTACTTCTATTCCCAACTGGCTGGCTGCCGCTGTCAGTTTGTGCCAGGCATAGTTCCCGTAATAATCGTTCCAGGAACCCTGGAAACGAGCGTATAGTTTCATCGCACAGCGCGGGGGCGGCCAGTCGATCCAATCCTTTATGAACCAGTGGTATGAGACTGTCTGATCAATAATACGGGTGTCAAAAGCATAATTATAGATAACTATCGCCCTGTCCTTGAGAATGGAATATATTTGATCATGAACCTCCCCCCAGCGGGGGGCGCAGGCAAGCATCTCTTCGGTAATCCCGTGGACCTCCCGGGCCCCTTCGCTTATTTTACCGATCGGTTTAATCAACTGGTCGAGCAGGACTCGACCGTCATGGTCCACAATTCCAATTTCCAGAACTTCCGCCTGGTCTCCCAGACCGGTGGTCTCAGTATCGAGATAGAGCGGTCGTGTTTCCCACCATCTTTTTGCTTCGGCCAGAGCCTGCAATCTTACCGGCTGATGATCCTCAACTTCCGGTTCGAACCTCCCCACAGGGTCATAAAACACAATTGACTACCATCTTTCTAAGGTGTACGACTGGAAAATAGTATGCTCCACCAGGCACAGGCTAAGCTTCCAGTTTCTTAGCCAGCAGGCAGCCAAAACCGTACGCCTTGGCCGGGCCTATACCGTTAAATAGGGCGTCTTTAAACTTATCCACATCAGCCACTTCCATCAGACCGGTAAAATCCAGGGAACTTAGTTTCACCCGCCGGCCGTTGCGTGTTTTCCTGAATATATGCTGACGGTAACCATCTATTTTCAAGCGATTTCCTTTCAGCTTGAAGCCGTATTGCTGCTGACGTTTAAGAAGCCAGAGCTGCCCTTCTTTTTGGGCCACAACATGGCGGGGCGGAATCTCTTTTTTGTCCATCCCCCGCTCTTCTTCCATGTATTTTATTGCATCGATTACAATATCATGTCTATTTCCATTACGTTTCACAGTAGGGTTGGCCTTCAAACTGAAATGATACTTCTCTCCCTCTTTCACGGAGGGATCATAGCTGCTCACCTCAAGAACCCACCGGTTATTTTCATCTATCGGCTCTCGATGTGAAACAATAACAAAGGTGGGAATTGATGCTTCACACAGGCGGCAGTAAATAAAATCACGTTCGCGATTTGGATCATCAGCAAAAAGCTGCCAGATTATTTTATGTTCGCCCTCAAGATCATATAGTTTGTCTGCAAGTCCGTCTTCAGATAGAACCGAACGTTTCAAGTAGGCATGAGTCAAATACATCATTTACCCCCAGGTATCGGAGTGTCCGGTATCATCAGTTCCGGCAGACTCGCCTCCGGATTGCGGGGCTGATTGAGACCCTCCGGGCGCTGCGGAAGTGGATGTCAGATCAACTCCCAGCAGTTTTAAAATCATACGTTTCCAGAATGGTAACTCCTGCCCGCCGGCAGAAGGAGGCGGAGCTGCGGCTTTTAATGCGGCGGGGTCTGTCTCATATTCAGGTGGCGTCCCCAGGTTTACAGGTTCCTGTTCTGTGCCATTGGGCAGTTGCCCATCCTGCTTTTTCTTATAGGCTTTAAGAACTAAATCAAAGATTTTTTCCCTTCCTTTTTTGGTAATAGGATGAAATTTATCAACCCAATCGCCAGAACTTTCCTTATTCGAGGGCATCGCCACCCAGAGACCGTTTTTCCCGTCCATCACTTTTAATCCCTTCACTACAAAATGGCCAAATAATTTCATGTCAACAAAAGCCCGCAAACTACCGGACTGGTAGGGTTTCACAGAAACTTCTGTTATCACTTTATCACCGGTAAAAAAGCTCGCCGGTTGATCATTTGATCCAGCAGAAGGAGTAAACGAAGCAGAATCCGAAGAACTTGAAGCACTTGATGCTCCCCAGGGTGAACTGGATGTGGCTGATTCTGATGGTTGCGAAGACTCTTTTTTCGCCGTATTCTCGGACCCTTCTCCTGTATCTCCCCCGGAAGTTTTCTTGGGACTGCCCCATGGTGTATCAGACATTTTTATTCAGCTCCTTTGAAATTTAGAACCCTGGTTAATCAATTAACAAATTCAATTTGA
>JBKGYI010000034.1:0-8646 GCA_046546195.1 bacterium
TTTTCTACCACTGACTTACCCGAAAACGTAAAACGTAGTGTCTGACACCTACGAATCGCCGAAGGCGCTACGAATAACGCTGAAACTCTGCACGACTATCTTATCACCAGGCAGGACGAGATCGGATTCGAACTGCGAACCACCATCCTCGGGCACGTCCAGCGGGGCGGCAAGCCGACAGCTTTTGACCGGATGCTGGGAACCCGGCTGGGCGCCGGAGCCATCGACGCTCTCACAGCCGAAAAAAATGCCGTCCTTATCGGCTGGCAGCAGGGCGCACCCCAGGCAACCCCCTATGCAACCCTGTTCAAGCAAAAGAAAAATCTAAAACTGGAAAACCTGGAATTAGCCCGCATCCTGGCCAGGTAATACCGTACCCCACAGGGACTCCCCAATAAAAAATTCAGGTCAGGTGCTAAATACTGTGAAAATTATTCTCTTTTGAATTTACACAACATTTGGGACTTGACCTCGCCGTCATCCCCGCCGCCCTATTAGGCCCGTGAACATATTCTTAAAACGCAAAAATCCTATCCAAAAGTGCACATTTCTAAATGGCCATTGACAATGGAACAAGAAATCCCACAGTAATCAGGAGAAAGTAATCGCTGGATTCCATTGAAACACAGCAATTGGAAGATTGTTTTCTGTCTACCATTTTTTGACCAACCTCTTCTTTTTCCGATTCCCAACATGTATTACGTGTTGACAATTGTGCACATGTAATACATGTTTTTGCAAACAAAGCTAAAAATACAGAAAGTTTTCTTGGTTCACCTCAATAAGT
This sequence comes from bacterium, assembly GCA_046546195.1. Taxonomy (GTDB): domain Bacteria; phylum T1Sed10-126; class T1Sed10-126; order T1Sed10-126; family T1Sed10-126; genus CAYTSZ01. The sequence continues at coordinate 788 of JBKGYI010000034.1, forward strand.
CCTTGAGCCCGGCTCCAATGACATTCGCCGAAAACACTTTGTATATGATACTTCCCCTGCTTTATGCTATCTGAAAAAATCGAGCAAAAGATTCCATCGGGGAGGGGGGTTGAGATTTGAGATTTTCAACCTCCAGGTTCCTCGTCCCATCGTTGTTTTAACTCCGGTTCTTCCTTTTTGAAGCGTTTTATCATCCGGGAAACACCAGAAGACGTCACACCCATTGCATCAGATTGCCTCAATATACAAAAGAATCTCAAATCTCACCCCCGTCTATCATTAAATCAGCATTGTTTTCCAACTCAATACCGCTTATAATGGAAAATAACTTAAAATTCACAAAAGGAAATTCTTATTTTGTCTCGGGGCATTTGGCGAGGTCCGACTGTCCTCTCCGACGAAACCAGGGATGGAAAGAAGGACGTGACCGATGGCAAGGGTTATTCTCGCGCGTGCGAGCCGGTTTTCGCTGGTTGGGTCTCTGTTGGCCGGATTTATTCTGTGCTTATCGTTTCTTCCACTGGTCCATCCGGCAGAGGCCTCGGAAACAGGCAAGGAAACAAAGCTCGGGGTGGACGCGAACTACTGGCTCGAGATGCGTCGGAGCGGGCACCGTTGGAACCACAACGGAAACCCGATCGAGCCGTTTGAACAATTTGCCCGCCAGGGAGTGGAGCGAGTCCGGATTCGACTCTGGACCGGGGATACGGGCGTAAACGGTCTTCGCTACGCAACGGAGACAGCCCGCTCCGCTCAGGAGGCAGGCTTAGAACCGTATGTGGTGCTCTTTCTGAGCGACGACTGGGCGGATTACGTGAAGCAACCGGTTCCCGAACGCTGGGAAGGTCTGTCCCTCTCCAAGCAGACAGATGCCGTGGAGCGGTACGCTGAACGGGTCGCCCGACATTTCCGAGAAGAGGGAATTAAAGTTGTTTTCTATGAAATAGGAAACGAAATCGATTTCGGGATCAGCGGCCAGTTCGAGAAACGCTGGAGCCACCGGTTTAACCTGGGCTGGATGAAGCAGGAAATTTGGCCGCGGGCCGCCCGAATCATCGACGCGGCTCAGACCGGAATCCGTAACGTCGAACCCGAGGCAACCTTCCTTCTCCACCTGACCCAGTGGTGGAATCCAAACTTCATAGAAAAATTTTTCAGAACCATGACGGACGAGGGGGTTAGTGTGGACCGGATCGGGCTGGCCTACTTTCCCACGGCCGACCTGGGGGACGGAAACCGGTTCCGTGAGCTTGGGGTAGCAGTGGAGCAGTTAACCGCTGAGATCGATCGCCCGGTGGTCATCGCGGAGACAGCCTATCCGAGCACCGGCGAGATCGAGGGACAGTTCGCCGACTGGGACCAGCCGGTACCGGGGTATCCTCTCACTCCATCCGGCCAAAAACAGTGGGTCCACGATTTTATTGGATTCACTCAGAACCAGTCCAAAATTGTCGAAGCGTATTACTGGAGCCCCGAGTGGTATGTTGGTCCGCTGTGGACCGCGTTTTCCCTGTTTGATGAATCTGGCCATTCTAAACCGGCCCTGGAGGCCCTCGGTCGTTAACCTCTTACTCTCACGTTTCCTTTCTTCGCAAGCCGCAGGTCCGATACGTCTTTCTACCAACTCGTGGAAAAATACTTCGACGAATTCAAGCGAGTCTATCCCCGCAAATACCGCGGGGACTTCGGCTGCTAGCGGCCAGTTATCGACGAAGTGGTTAAAAAATTCCTTCGCTGCGGCGTTGAATTTACAGTGTTGAATTCATAGAATCAAAACCAAAGTCACTGGATTGCCCGGTCTCGCTGCTCTTACACATCCCTGTGCTCGCAGCATTAGCACATCCTTGTGCGTCTCGCTGCTCCTGCACATCCCTGTGCTCGCAGCATTAGCACATCCTTGTGCGTCATATGTCATGCCAGGACTTGATCCTGGTACCGGCAATGACGGAAGGGTCTATATTCTGTGGCTTGTTGCTCTTGCGCTGCCCTGTGGTTGCAGCATTAGCACATGAAAAAAACAGCAATCCGCCCTAACAAAGGCGGACTGCTGCATTTTTTATTTATTCTTTTTCGTCGAGGGCCTTGAGAACCTTTTCGGAGGTAAACGGGGCCTGACGCAAGCGGACGCCAACCGCATCGTAAATAGCGTTGGCAATGGCGGGCATCGGGCCGTTGATACCGATTTCGGAGACAGATTTGGCTCCGTAAGGACCGGTGTCCTCATAGGTGGGAACCAGGATAGTCGTCAATTTCGGCATATCGGTCGCCTTATAAACACCATAGCTGTCAAAACTCGCGTTCATCATCTTACCTTTTTTGTTGAAAAGATATTCCTCGGTCAATGCGAAACTCAATCCGTTGGCAACCGCTCCCTCGCACTGCCCTTCGGCAAGGCGGGGATGCAGGGCCGTGCCACAGTCAGTGGCGTTTACATAGTGAAGAACCTCACCCTTACCGGTCTCGGTATCGACTTCCACCTCGGCAAAGTTAGCCGAAAACGGCGGCGGGGACTTGTGGGTGATATGCGAAGCGTGGGCGGCTATCTGATGCTGATTGGCCTCATAAAGAGTATACAGGGCCACCTCTTCAAAACCAACACTATTACCATCGGGACCGATAACCTTTTTATCCTCAAGGTATACCTCACCTTCCTGGCAGTCGAGCATCTCCGCTCCGGCAGCCAGGATCTGTTTTTTAACTTTCTCAGCACATTTCTTAATCGCCATACCGGAAAGATAAGATGTGCTGGAAGCATAGGCACCAACATCAAACGGTGTCATATCAGTATCGGAGGAATAAGGGATTATATCTTCGACCTTAACTTCAAGGGTTTCGGCGGCGATCTGGGAAAGAACCGTGTCACTGCCGGTTCCAATATCGGTAGCCCCCATCAGCAGGTTAAAACTGCCATCATCGTTCATCTTGATCGAAGCGGCCCCCATGTCAATCTCCGGCACGGAGCTTCCCTGCATCAAAGTGCACATTCCAAAACCGCGTTTTTTAGTTCCCGTGGAGAGCTTGCGGCGCTCCTCACGGTTTTCCCAATCAAAAGCCTCCGCTCCCTGCTTGATACATTCATCAAGCCCGCAGGAACCTATGATCTGTTCGACCCCCTCTTTACCTTCACCGAGAGCTTTAAAAACCTCGGAAGTTTCGCCGGTTTTTATGTGATTCTTTTTGCGCAATTCCACCGGATCAATATCCAGTTTTTCAGCTATTTCATCCAGTGCGGATTCAATAGCCAGGTAAGCCTGGGTGGCACCGTAACCACGGTAAGCTCCGCCAACCGGTTTATTAGTGTAAACAACATCACCATTAAAATAAATCGACTCCACCTTGTTGTAAAGCGGCAGAACTTTACTTCCACTGTTACAAACAACCGTAAGAGCGTGCGAACCATAAGCCCCGGTATTCATAAGAATATCCAGGGAGATGCCGGTCAGCATACCGTCTTTGTTTGCACCTATTTTTACATTTATAATCTGCGGATGACGGGTTCGAGAAGAAGCAAACTCTTCCTCCCGGGTCAGGGTATAGTTGACAGGCCGCCCTGTTTTCAGGGCGGCGGCGGCACAGATGTCTTCGATTAACACTTCCTGCTTGGTACCAAATCCACCGCCAATGCGCGGTTTAACAACTCTGATATTTTTAACCGGAATCTGCAGACGTTGAGCAACCATCCGGCGGACGTGAAAAGGAACCTGGGTGCTGGTAATAATGACCAGCCGGTCTTTTTCATCCTTATAGCTTATACAGGTGTGCGGTTCAACCGGGCAGTGCTGAGCGTAGTGGGATTCGTATTCACCTTCAACCACCACATCCGATTCAGCCAGCGTTTTTTCTATATCACCGACACTGAAATCAACATGAGAAGCCATATTTTTTTCAGGTTCGTAGGGGATCGGAATTATTGCATGCGCCTCTTCTTCGTCGTGAATAACCGGGGCATCATCATCCATCGCCCTGCGAGGATCAAGCACCGGTTCTAATATTTCATAATCAACCTTTATTTCAGAGAGAGCGTCTTCGGCGATCTCCACGCTTTCCGCGACAACAGCGCAAACCCGGTCGCCAACATAACGGACCTTATTATCGAGCGTAAAAGTATCATAGGGCGACGGTTCGGGGTATCCCTGCCCCGCTGTGGTCAGGGGAACTCGCGGCAAATCCTCGTGGGTCAGGACAGCCACTACACCTTCCATAGACTCTGCCGCCGAACTGTCAATATTTTTAATCCGGGCATGGGCATGGGGACTACGCATCATCTTCAAATGCAGTTGATTGCTGATGTTAAAATCATTTACAAATCGCGCCTGGCCGGTGGCCAGTGACAAACCGTCAACCTTGCGGACCGGTTTTCCCACGGTTTTAAAATTCCTGGCTTCTTCTACGCCCATCATGAAACACCTCTCATTTTTTCAGCGGCACTTTTTGTTGCTTCAACCTGTTTAACATAACCGGTGCAACGACAGTAGTTACCGTCGAGGCCGCGTTTGATCTCTTCTTCATCGGGGTCGGGATTTTTATCGAGAAGGGATTTGGCCGAAAGCAACATTCCGGGAATGCAGTATCCACACTGCACCGCCCCCTTATCCACAAACTCTGTCTGCAGAGGATGGGGTTCTTCCTGCGTGCCCAGCCCTTCAATTGTGGTTAGCTCATGACCATCGGCGCAGCCTGCAAACAACAGGCAGCCCAGAACCGGCTCGCCATCCAGGAGCACAGTGCAACTTCCACAGTGGCCCTCGTCACAACCTATTTTTGTTCCTTTATACCCTTCCCGGCGCAAAACCTTTATCAATTTCTCAGAAGGACCAATCTCAAACACCTGATCCTCGCCGTTTACTTTGACTTCAATTTTCATACAAGGTCATACCCCCGTCATTAAATTGGGATTTTAAAACTTACTTCAACAGATAAATTCAATTTTTCAGTCTATGCAACTGTTCAAAGCTCTGGGAACAAGCCGCTCAATAAGAGTAGATTTATACTCGGCGCTACCCCAGACATTATCGGTGGTCGCTGTATTCTCACGGGCAATTTTGCCGGCTTCCGCAAACACATCCGCTCCGGCTTCACTGCCACTAACTTTCTGACTGGCCTGCTTGCAATAAACAGGGCGCGGACCGACAGCACCAAGAGCAATTCTTACGTCCTCACAGGTGTCTCCCGACCGGTCAAGGCTAACCGCCACCGTAGCGGTGGCAAAACTATCATTTGTTTTGTTAAATTTTATAAATTCACTTTTATAGTCACTGCGGGAGGCGGGAAAAACAACCTCTGTTACCAGCTCGCCGTCATCAAGGACCTGACCGGGGTGTTTGGCAAAAAACTCATCCGCGCTATAGCTGCCAGCACCTGCCGGACCCTCTGTTTTCACTTCGGCCTCAAGCGCCAGTAAAGCCACCGGCATATCGGACCAGACACGCAATTGAGTGATATTTCCACCAACGGTAATCATGTTTCTAAGCGGGGTGGTGCCAATTTCGGAAGCAACTCTGGAGACAAGACCACCGGCATAATCGGATACAATATCAGAACCGGCAACCTCGGCCATTGTCGTCGTCGCTCCGATCACCAGGGCTCCCGACTCCGATTTGATATAGTTAAGATCAAGACCTTTAATATCAACCAGTCTCTCCACGGCCTTGCTTTCTGAACGACTGATATCAGTACTGCCGGCAACCACAGAAGATTTCAAATCTCCGGCAGTTAAAAGTTCTACAGCCTCTTCAACTGTTTCAGGTCTACAGAATTCTTTTACATTATTCACGGTTTTTTCTCCCCATTATAAAAAAATTTTAACTACAAATTTAAAAGGTTAATTTTTCGATGTCATATTCAAGCAAAAAGATCGACCTGGTTACCTGCTCCACTTTGAGCGGATTGATCATTCATCGGTAACTGGCCATCGGTTAAAATAGCTGACTGCCCCGGCTGCGGGGTCATATTTCCCATCTCCGGGCCCTCAAGCATATTCTCTTCACTGCTAAAATTGGTCACACTGTTTGAACCGGATACGGTTGAGATTTCCATATCTCATCCCTCCTAAAAAAATTTAACGTCTTCCCTGACATACCTATTAATATAATTACCCCACCGCTATAAGTCAAATATTTTCCCAGAACCTTCCAACGGTCAAGCCAGACAATGACGGGGCATTGGAAGGTTCTGTATTTTTCCGGTCAAATACTTCTAAAGGTCACTCCAGTCCAATCGAGAACATCGCTTCCAGGTCATGGCTGGAATGAACCCTGAAAGCTATAAGCGTTTCTGATTTTTTGATTCCATCCACCTGCAGCAAACTTCCGGTGACCAGATCGGACAGGTCTTCATTGTTTTCAACCCTGAGCATGGCCACCAGGTCATAGCGACCGGCAACGGAATATACCTCGGCCACCCCTTCAAGCGATGCCAGCTCATCGGCAATCTCATTAACTCTACTTCTTTCCACTTCTAACAGAACTATTGCGTTTAACACCGTTTATTCACTCCTTATCATCATCCGGGGATTGAGAAAACTTTTTCGCTTTTTCGGCCAGTTCTTTCAACTTCTTCTGAACAGCATAATTAACAGACCCTTCCGGGTAAGAACCGTCCTGCTGTTTTTCACCGGCTGGTTTGCCTGTTAGTAATTCTATCCCCTCGCCAATACTTTTAACAGCATATATAGAAAACTTGCCGTTTTTTACAGCCTCAACAACGTCCGCCCGCACCATCAGGTTATTAACATTACTTGCCGGAATAATAACCCCCTGATGACCGGTCAATCCTTCCAGCCGGCAGACATCAAAAAATCCTTCAATTTTTTCATTAACCCCACCAATCGCCTGCACCTGGCCGCGCTGGTTTACAGAACCGGTAACCGCCAGATCCTGGCGAATCGGAAAACCGGAAAGACTGGAAAGCAACGCGTAAAGCTCACTGCTGGAAGCGCTATCCCCCTCCACCTCCTCGTAAAGCTGCTCGAAAGTAATACTGGCCGAAAGAGCCAGGGGGATATCAAGCGCAAACTGCCCGCCCAGGTAACCGCTTAAAATCATAACTCCCTTGTTGTGAACCCGTCCCGACATTTCAATCTCGCGTTCTACATTCACAATCCCCTGGCTGCCAACATGGGTTCGCGCTGTAATCCGGGAGGGTTTTCCGAAAGCATAATCACCGAGCGGAATAACTGAAATACCATTAACCTGACCTACCTGCTGACCGGTCGTATCGATCAGCAGCGTTTTTTCCTCAATCAATTCTCTTATTTTTTCCTCAATCCTGTTGGAACGATAAACTTTTTCATCTATCGCCTTCTGGACATCAACACCCTCGACGTATTCATTTCCATTTTTATCAGCCCAGTAAGCCGCCTCGCGAATCATATCCACAATGTCACCGAACTTTGTATCCAGTTTTTTCTGACTGGCTGCCATCCGGCCACAATATTCAATAACCCGTCCCACACCGCAGGGAGTAAAATGCCGCAGCTTTTCATTGCGGCAGAGGTCAGCGATAAAACGTGCATACTGTTGCTCAGTTTCCTCCCCCCAGTCGGTTTCCACGGAAAAATCAGCCTTTACCTTGAATAGCTCCTGGAAATCCTCATCCCGATTATAAAGCAGATAATACAGCAGCGGATCACCGATCACAATAACTTTTATTTGCAGGGGAATCGGTTCCGGTTCCAGGGTCTGAGCCTGAATCGACCGGTATTCCTGGCCCATAATTTCAGTTTTTATCTCCTTGTTTTTTAATGACCTTTTCAGAGCATCCCAGGCGAAGGGACTGGTTAGAATATCTTTGGCTTCAATAATCAGATATCCCCCGTTAGCTCGATGCAGTGCTCCCCCCTTGATCATTGTGTAATCGGT
>JBKGYI010000035.1:0-8617 GCA_046546195.1 bacterium
GGCTGTTGGGAGTCAGGGACGAGAAAAGGAAGGGAGTAAAAGCAGTGGTCGCTGCTGTTACCCGTGCTTGAACCTCTCCGATTCCGGACCCGCCATTCAATTATATTAACGGAAGATTAAAGCAAATACTTTACAGTTATTTTACTTTCCCTTCGGCCTGCTGGACCACCGGCTGGCGCTTGTGGATGAAGTTGATTATGTTCTCCTTTACAACCACGCTGAGCTGAACAAATTTAAGCCCCAGTTCGTAGCTTTCGGTCTTTTCAACTGCTCTTACCACTTCGCAGCGAATGTCCACCGTTCTAAAACCGGGCAGGTCAAACTCCAGTGTGCCCCGAAGGTGTTTCTTGAGTTTAACCTCCTCCGGTTTTTCGACTAACATGCAGGCTCCCTCGGCACTTATATCCTCAAGTGTTCCCTCGAGAAAAACTGTATTATTTTTAGCGCACTGCAGGGTAAGTCGGGCCTCCAGTGAGTTTAAAGGTAACCTGTAAAAAACTCTTTTTTCTTCAAAACGCAGGCCCTGGGGCAAAAAGACAATCAGTTCGCTTTCGCTTATAGTTCGTATCTCGGCATCTCCCCTGTAGTGAAGATCCTCCAGGCGATAAGTGACTTCAATCTTTTGCTCTTTGCTTAATTGCACTTCTTCATCCGGTTTGCGCAGGGTGATGTACTTGTCTTTTTGATCCAGGATTTCGCAGCGCTGCGTTTTATACTGCCCGTCATCGCGGTACATTATCTGTAGTTCCTGGCCCGCTTCCAGGCGGGGAACGTGATGAACCTGGCGGCGCAGGGTCTGGTCCGGCGCATGGGTCAGGTTTTGAACAACGTATTCAAGAAATTTTTGCATGTAATCGCTGCTTATCTCCGGATCGTGGGGGTTTCTGTTTTTAAATTTTTCTATTAACGCCTCCAGGTAACGCTCCTGGCTGGAGCTGAGCTGGTAATTTTCCTGCAGCGCCTCAAGAACAGTTATTTTTTTCTGGTCACGGCCAGAAATCTGGTTGAAAAGCCAGATTAGCCCAACAATCCCCCCCAGGATCAGGAAAAACACAAAAACATAAATTAGCAGCATTTCAATCGGAAATCTATCCCCGGTAAAACTATGTGCTATCCGTCCAAAAATTTTTAATTCGCCCGGTTCTCGATTGATTGCCAGATTGAGTGGATTGATTAATTCTTTTATTTTTTGAATAAACTCAATATTTAGAAAAGTCAATTTTACTTCCCTCCGAATCTATAAAGATAATTTTCCAGTCCCCGGCCCGCTTATCATCCCTGTTTGTTAATTTTCGGTGTATCTCTTTGTTTTGTTTATTCATTTTTTTTATACTTTTGCGGGCGACATTTTTTAGATTCTCGGTTTTTCCCATAATGACCCTTCGAATTATCGGTGAGAATAACCGGGTTGTGTAGTGGAGCAGATTACTTTTCAATTGGATATATATGGTGTTTTTTAGCTGCCGGGTAGCGTGGGAGGTTATCCGGACAGCCGTCACCAGCACAACCCGTCCGCTGATTGTTGTGGGGAGTCGCCGGTCTGTGTAGGTTCCCTCGCCCCCGAAAATAATTGTATCTCCAGTTATCTTTTTTTCATAGATGTATCCTTCCAGCCCGGCTTGATCTTTTGCCCTGTAAAAACCACTTTCCAGTTTCTTTGCTTCAAAACGATCAAGATCAAGAAAACGAATCAGATCGCAGGTAAGATCAAGATTTTTAAGTAAAAATTTTAGTTGTTCGTTTGAGATGTTGATTTTAAAATCAACCCCGAGTTTCAAACTGGGATTTGAAATTACTGAATCATAAGGGAAATCTTTATCTGCAGCAGCTTCGGCAGGTAGATAAAAAAATAGATTTATAATGATTAAAATAAAAACAAACGGTTTCATTGCCATTCGCCTCATTAATTGGCAGCCTGTAAAGGCTGTCCAAATCCGGCTCGCGTGGATTTATGCTCCGGCTTCGTGTAAGTTTAGCTTTTATTTCAGGTTTTATCCAATTAACTGTCCGGGGTGGCCAGAGTTAGTTAAATTACTGGAATAAATCTGAAAATTAAACTAAAATTATCAGGCTTGTAGAGATTATTTCAAGAGGTTGAAGACAATGATTGAGGAACAGACCGGTGGTGTTTTGACGGCGGCGTTAGCTCCGCTTGATAAGGCGATAAAAGGACTTAAACTACCCGCTCCGGTGGGTGATGTTCTTAAAAACCCCGAACAGGAAGTAAAAAGTAGAATTACACTGAAAAAAGATGACGGTTCGCTGGAGGTTTATCCTGCTTACCGGATAGTCTGGAATTCTGCCCGCGGTCCGGGCAAGGGGGGGCTGCGGTTCCATCCGGATGAGGATATTAATACTGTTCGCGCCCTTGCTTCCTGGATGACCTGGAAGACGGCGGTAATGGATCTGCCGCTTGGCGGTGCCAAAGGCGGAATCACCTGCGATGTGAAAAAACTTTCTGAAAACGAATTTGAGCGTCTTTGCCGGCTGTACGTTCGAAAATTTGCTTCTCTTATCGGACCCGGTATAGATGTTCCCGCTCCTGATGTAGGCAGCAATCCCCGGGTTATGGCCTGGATGCTTGATGAGTATGAAAATATACTGGGGAGAAGTTGCCCGGAAATGATTACCGGTAAACCCCCGCAGCTTGGCGGTAGCGCCGGTAGAAATGATGCCACCTCGCGGGGGGCAATTTATGTTCTGCAGGCACTGTCGGATTCGCTTGGTATCCAGTTTGCGACTAAAACAGCCGCTATCCAGGGCTACGGAAACGCGGGAACATACGCCCATCGTCTGGCCGAACATGTTCTGGAGATGAAAGTGGTTGCGGTGAGTGATAGTAAAGGTGCTATCTTTGATCCCGCCGGGCTCGATTATCGGGAAATTTATGCCTGTAAACAGGAAACAGGAACCGTAACTGAAATGCCCGGTGTCGAGGTCATATCCAACGAGGAACTTCTGGAATTGGATGTGGATATCTTATTTCCGGCTGCTCTTGAGGGGGTTATTACCGGCGATAACGCTAACGATATAAAAGCGGATATTATAGCGGAACTTGCCAACGGTCCGACCACCCCGAAAGCGGATGAGATTCTAAACAGGCGGGGAGTAAAGATAATCCCCGATCTTCTTTGTAATGCCGGCGGCGTAACCGTTAGCTATTTCGAACAGGTGCAGGCGGCGTCTAACTATTACTGGACCCTGGAGACGGTTCACCGGCGTCTGCGCAAAAAAATGAAAAAAGCTTACGAGGACGTAGAAAACCGTGCCCGCGAACATGACATCAGTTACCGGGAAGCTGCCTACCTGTTAGCGGTGGAACGAGTCTATAGTGCCCTGAAACTTCGTGGCAATTGTTGAGGTGAGTAAAGGGGGGGAAACAAAGTATTGGGGGATGGGAGTGTGGGGCTAACGGAAAAAGCAACGGTGAATTCAACTTAGATTCCAGCTTTCGCCGGAATAATTTTTTGGTTAGGTTCTGTTTACCCGCCTATTTTGCTCATTGTTCGGGTCTGTTGTTTTGGCTGATAAGTTCCTTCTCGCAGCAGCAGGCTTCCGCCTTTCCACTTGGATTTGAAAGTGGAAATTATCTTTTCGGGCAGTTCATTTTCTCGCCCGCCGCGCAGCAATTTCTTGATATCGGTGCTCGTGTAGCTGAACAGACAGTTCATTATTTTCCCGTCGGCCGTCATCCTGATTCGATCACAACTATCGCAGAAGGGTTTTGAGACACTGCTGATAAACCCGACTACTCCCTGGCTGGCATCTATCCGGTATTTATTGTCAGTGTCGTGCGTGTCGTTGGAAAGGGGAGTGAGATCGAATCTCCGGGTTAGTATTTGTTTTATTTCCGGGGTTAAAAGGAGTTTCTCTTTCTGCCAGCGCAAACCGCGTTCCAGAGGCATGAATTCGATAAAACGGACTGTCTGGTTGTTTTCTTTAGCCCAGTTAACAAAATCAAGCAGTTCGGTTTCGTTAAAACCGCGTATGGCCACAGTATTTATTTTTATCGGGTGCAGCTCCGGTGTGGCCAGTAATCTCTCCAGTCCGGCCAGGCTCCGTTCAAGACTGTCATGACCGGTAAGTTGCTGGAATTTGGTTTTGTCAAATGTGTCCAGGCTCATGTTAATACGGTCAAGTCCTGCCGCGGCCAGAGCTTCTATTTTTTCGGTTAGCAGTACCCCGTTGGTGGTAAGGGTTACTTCATCAAGGCCCTTAATCTTTTTCAACAGTTTGACCAGCTCTTCGATATCCGGCCTGAGCAGTGGTTCTCCTCCGGTGAGCCGCACCTTCTTTACTCCCAGTTTTGCAAAAACTTCTGTGATCCGGGCCATTTCTTCGTAACTGATGATATCCTCGTGTTTGAGGGTACAGGCTTCCTCTTCGGCCCGGCAATACCAGCAGTTTAAATTACAGTGATCGGTAACAGACAACCGCAGGCTGCGCATTGGTCGATTGTAGCGATCAGTGATAGCTTTAGCAGAAGTAGCCGGTGAAATCATCGTTAACTATCATCCCTGTCCAACATTTTTTTGTACATTAAGATGTAAAACTACCATAAATAAAAACTATCCGCAATAAAAATGGGTTCTCGGGCAGAACCTTGCAACGGTCATTCCGGCCCCGAGCCGGAATCCGGGATTTCTGATTTTGAACCAAAAAATATAAAATAGAAAACTGGATTGCCCGGTCAAGCCGGACAATGACGGGCTTTTATCGACTGTCATTCCCGCGAAAGCGGGAATCCAGCGGCGTTGACGTTACGGTTTTGAATTCATAGAGTCAAACACCAAAGTCACTGGATTGCCCGGTCAAGCCGGGCAATGACGAAGGTGGAGGCTGGATTGCCCGGTCAAGCCGGGCAATGACAAGCCATTGGAAGGTTCTGGTTCTGCTTTCGGGCGCAATTTTCGGGAAGTAAATACGGTGAACCGGCAGGGGCGGGGTTAAGCGTAAAGGGTGGCTGTTTCGCTGTCCTGCGCGCTGCCGGAGGCACTGGCGTAAAGGCTGGTCAGCCGGTCGGCCATTTCGTCTTTGTCGATTTCTGCGGGAGCGGTTTGTGTCGCGGATTCAAAATCCTGCACCGTTTTTGTGGTTTCTTCTTCGTCTTCTTCGAGCAATTCCAGCTTTACCTCGGGCAGGTCAAAAGTTTCTTCCTCTTCGGCTTCATTTTCAGCGGCTTTCTCGCTGTTCTGGATGGCAGCAGTTTCATTTTCTTCGTCTGCCCGCAGTGAAGCGGGCATCGCGGCTTCAGAGTTCTCCTCATTAAAAGAAGCGGGGGCAACCTCTTCTTGTTCGGTAATTTCAGCCTGCTCTGTTTCTTCCCGGTCCACATCAGGCGTTTCTTCTGCTTTTTCTGCTTCTTCTACGCTATCTTCTTCAGTCTCTTCGCTGGCTTTTTCTTCGGCTTCCCGCTGTTCTTCCAGCGGCCGCTGAATTAGCTCGCTTTGCAGGGTCTGCAGCCGTTCTAATTCGGGGTTGCTGAAAACTTCCAGCTGTAGCGGTTTTTGAGGTTCCTGGACTTCCTCCAGGGGATTTATCTCCGTGGAAGGCGCGGTTTCGGGATTGACGAGATTGAGATTCCCGGAAGCATCGGTGGAGATGTTAAGACTGCCCGGCCCGCTGATTTCCATCTCATCTTCTCCCAGGACCCCCTCGCCAAGACCGAATACGGATAATTCCTGCCCGGCTTCGAACGTGACGCTCTCCTCGCTTGAACTGTTTGTAATAGTTAGCTCTCCGCTTTCACTTTTTGTTATCGTTCCCGCTTCGCCGGCTTCGAAACGAATTGTCTGTCCGCTGGCTCCAAGAAAAGATAGTGAATCTTCGCTGACTGAAAAAGCGGTTTCCTCCTCGCTGATGGCGATGCTGTCGGCTTCACCGCTGCGTACCAACTCGGTGCTGTTTGCACCACTCTGGCGGGCGAGAAGTTCCTCGCCGCTTTCAAGTTCGATAGAACGGCTGTTACCCTCTAAGGTTGCGGTTCCCTCGCCGCCCACGGTTACGGTTTCATCGGCACTTACAGTTATCTCTTCGCCGCTTGTTCTGTTCTGGATGGTAAGCCCGCCGTCCTCACCGCGGTAAATACGTGCTTCAGTGTCCGCTTCCAGGGTCAGGGTGTCCCCGGAAATGTTTTCGAAAGTTACTGAATCGCCGGAGATACTGAGCCGGCTGCCTCCGCCGATCAGAGTTGAGTCATCAGAGATATCGGAAACGTTCTGTCCGCTAAGCCGGGCCTGGGCAGTAGTACCCTGCTGGTTTTGCTGAGAGGGTGAAGAGGATGTTTGTCGCTGCTGCAGTTCGGCTTCTCGCAGGCTGCTGGCCGGCTGGCTAAAAACAGTCTGCTCCCGGTACGTAGAAATACTGTCCGGATCATATTCGAAGGAAGTAAAGACTCCTCCCTGAAAAAACTGTCCTAAACGCTCCACTCCCTGGAGCATTTCCCATCACCTCGTCCTGAGGAGCACTTTCTGCAGACTGTTTAACACAGAAAGCTGTGACTCCTTTCAATTTCCCTATTTAAAATATAATTCATTTCCCGCTGAATGTCAAATTTTTATGTTCACTACGGGCATTTTTTTATAGTTTCCGGTTTTTGAATATTTATATCTGCGGGCAACTGGTTATTCTGAACGGCTGTAGCTGTCTTGGAAGGGGGGTAGTGTGTTATATTATATGCACCGGGGTGGTCTGCTGCTGGACCGGTGGGGTTAACTTTACCGGCAGGCCAGGGAAGATTGTTAATCCGAAAACATGCTGTTGAAAGGATAAATCATGGAAAATGATATTGTTTACGGCCCGGTTGCTTCCTGGCGGCTTGGCCGTTCACTTGGTGTTGATATAATTTGCGGCAAAAACATATGTACCTTTAACTGCATCTACTGCCAGCTTGGCCCTTCCGAGGAAAAGACAGATAATCGCCGCGTTTTTGTGGATACGGATAAGATTATAAAAGCGGTGAGTGAGGCGCTGGCCAGGGTTAAAAATGAAACCGATGTGATAACTCTTTCAGGCACCGGCGAGCCCACTCTGGCTGCCAACATCGGGGAGGTCATTGATTCCCTGCATCAACTGGCGGATATCCCTGTGGCGGTTCTTACCAACTGTTCATTATTATTCAGAGAAGATGTCCGCCAGGAGCTGGCGCGGGTTGATATTGTGGTCGGCAGTCTCGATGCCGGCAGCGAGCAGACCTGGCGGATTATAAACCGGCCGCTGGCGGGCTTGAAATTTGAGCGTTTAATAGAAGGAATGAAAAAATTCCGTCAAAGCTATGACGGTTATTTTTCCCTGGAGGTAATGCTTACGGACGCTAACAGGGCGGATGTTCCAAAAATTGTTGCTTACGCCGGGGAGATTGAACCTGATGAAATCCAGGTTAATACCCCGCTGCGGGAAAGCGGTGCGGAGGCACTGACAGCGGAAGAAATTGAAGCGGCGGCTGTTTTATTTCGCGCCGCAGGATTTAAGGTGCGCTGTGTGTATCAGGAGGATATCCCGGAGGTTGCAACCCTTCTGGGGGAAAAAAAACTTCTGCACATCAAAAGACCCGAGGGTTGATAGGATGATAAAAAGAAAATATGCTGGCTCTGTTTTTTTGTTTTTTACTCTTATCCTCCTCTGGTTTTTTTTGGCCCCTGAATTGCGTGCTGATGAAAAAGGTGTTATAGCTGTAGTTCACGAAAACGATATTTTTTCTCAGCGCGACCAGTATTATACCAGTGGAATTCGGTTGAACTGGTTTAGTCCCCCCCAGGCCCCGCCCGGCTGGCTGTCAGGATTTGCTAATAAATTAAGCATCTACGAGCCCGGCGCCGACCATCGGATCTGCTACAGTATCGGACAGAACATGTATACCCCGCTTGATATTACGGAACCGGATCCCTCTCCGGATGATCGTCCCTATGCGGGCTGGCTGTATGGTTCGATAGGATTTATCCAGGATCGGGGCAGCCGGCTGGATACGCTTCGGCTTGTCCTGGGAGTGGTGGGTCCTGCTTCGAGAGCTGAGCAGACCCAGAAAAAAATCCATCAGCTCACAGGAGCTGATGATCCGGAGGGCTGGGAACATCAGCTCCATGATGAGCTGGGGGCGAGCATTATCTATGGCCACCAAAATGTGGCCTGGTTAAGACGAGATACTTCTGATCGTTTGTTTGAAATTTCTCCGGGATACAGTCTTACCCTGGGAAATGTTAAATCGGAAGCTACTGTTTCGGCCATGATTCGCTGGGGTGAGATCCAGGGTCGGGATTATGGTCCCCCTCTGATAAATTCGACTACCCCGGGGGCCGGATTTTTTATCCCCGGTGGCGATTTTGAATGGTACCTGTATCTTAACCTGAAGGGGCATTATGTCGCCCATAATATATTTTTAGATGGTAATACAATCAGGGATAGTCGCAGTGTGGACCGCGAACCACTGGTTGGTGATGCCCAGCTTGGCTTTGTTGTTACCTGGACCGATTACCGGCTCAGTTACACTCATGTTTTTCCGACAAAAGAATTTAAAACACAAGAAAAATCGGACGATTATGGGGCAATAACATTTGGCGCTCGTTTTTAACCTGAATAATTCATGAGAATCATGAATTATTCACCCAGAGGGCAGCACTCA
>JBKGYI010000036.1:0-8574 GCA_046546195.1 bacterium
TGAGATTTTTCAGACCGCCCACATGAAATATGCGAAATATTTTAATCGCAAGCGAGACACCAGGGGACATGTATTTCAAGGGAGGCCGGTGTAAAGGAGAAGGGAGGGTGTTCTCCGGGAATGGAGGGGGAAGTAAGAAACCCAATCATCAAACCAGTCTTACTTTCAATTTCAGGCCATTTGAAGGTTTGTTCAATTGACGAAAGGTTGTACTTCGAGTGGTTATCTTTGATAAGCTGCTTAAAGCAAAAAACTAATTTCCTACCGGTATTTTCTATCAGCCTTTCAGCACGTGGTTCAATGTTTTATGAATTGAAAAAAGTGGTGATGGAAAAAGGTAAATGTGGCAAATAAGGGGGAGTATGACAAAAAAACTTGCTTTTATGGCAAATAAACGTTATATTATGGCAAAGAAAACTGGAAATATGGCAAATAAAAATTACTCAATGGCGAATAATAATATTTTGAATTTTTTCTATGGTGATCAATTGATATGCCCAGGCGGTCTGAAGATGAACTTGAGCAAATATATAATCGTTTTGTGGGAATTATTTCGGAGCGACAGAAGGGAATATCACGGTCAAAATTACAGGATGTTTACAAGGAAAAATACGGGCAAAAATTGCCGGTTCGTTCGGTGATTCGATGGTTGAATCACCTTGATGAAGTGAACAGGATTAAAATTGAGGGGGGAAAAAAGGACCGCCGTTATTTTCCTGTTGAGGATGTAAAAACGAAGAGAAAAGAGACAGAAAAATTAGTATCCATCCAATCTCTGGTTAGTAAAAATTCATCCGAGAATTCTCTGAAATTATCCGCACAAGGGGAAGATATACGGAACAAGGTACAACGTCCTAAAAGTGAACGTGAACCAATCGGATACAACCAGGAGTTTCTTGCTCGTTATAAACCGGGGTCGACCTGGTATCTCCCACCGGAAGTTCGTGAAGAATTACAACAACTTGGGAAAACGCCCGAGCAGAACCGCCCGGCCGGTACGTATGCCAAAAAAATCCTCGAGCCTCTTTTGATCGATTTATCGTGGTCTTCGAGCAGGTTGGAAGGGAACACATACAGTCGCGCTGAGACGAGAGAACTCATACAGGAAGGGAAAGAGGCAGCAGGGAAGGATCCTCGCGAAGCTCAGATGATTTTGAACCACAAAAGTGCAATTGAATTCTTAGTTGAAAATATTGAGGAAATTGATTTCAACAAACCGACCATTTTGACAATTCATGCTGCGCTTTCAGAAAACTTAATGGGTGATCCGAGTAAAGAAGGCTCGTTACGGGATGGCCAGGTGGGGATTGGAAAGTCAACCTATACGCCCAAATCGGTTCCCCAGGAAATCGAGCGGTGTTTTCAGCAGATGCTGGACCAGGCCCGAAATATTTCTGATCCATTCGAGCAGGCGTTTTTTATAATGGTTCATTTGCCGTATTTACAACCGTTTTGGGATATCAATAAGAGAACATCCAGATTGGCTGCAAATATCCCCCTGTTCCAACTAAATTACAGTCCTCTTTCCTTTGTCGATGTTCCACGCGATTTGTATATTGAGGCCCTGTTAGGCGTTTATGAGTTGAATCGATATGAATTATTACGGGATGTTTTTGTCTGGGCATACAAGCGGTCTTGTAAGCAATATCGGGTTATAAAAGATTCCGTCGAACAGCCTGATCCAATCCGTTTGAAATACAGGGATCAGCTGGAGGAATTAATTCGAACCATCGTGCTTGAAAATAAACCTCCTTCTGCGCAGGTTGTGGAAGAGATAGGTTCTGAGTTGGAAATTCCTGAAAAAGATTTTGAACAATTCACTCATAAAACTCTCGAACTTCTGGAAAACTTTAATCAGGGTAAAGCCGGGCGGTACAAAATTAACGTTGCCAAATTTAAAAATTGGAGAAATCAATTTTCAGACTATCTATAAGGCCTCTGTAAGGCCTCGGAGGTTGAATTATTTAGTTATTAGGAGATACTGATTATCACTATGGCTTATCCACCGAGGAACTTTATCGAAGGATACTGGTATCATGTTCATACACGGGGTCAGCGTCAGGAACCGCTGTTTTTTGCTCCCGTTGACCGGCTTGCTTACCTCAGTTTTTTGGACCGAGAGTTATCCCGCCGAGACGGTCTGCTGGGCTCTTATTGTCTGATGACCAATCATGTTCACCTCCTGATCAAGATGGGAACCGTTCCCCTGAATGAGATTTTTCAGACCGCCCACATGAAATATGCGAAATATTTTAATCGCAAGCGAAGCACCAGGGGACATGTATTTCAGGGCAGGCCGGGAACAAAGATAGTGCTGGACGATGCCTACTGTCTTCAACTGGTTGGCTATATTCATAGAAATCCGATGGAAGCGGGGATGGTGGAGTCGGTGATGGATTATGAATGGAGTTCCTGGAGATGGTTCGTTGAGGTCTCCCATGAGCAAGAAATTGAGAATAGTTGCTATCCCCCGGGATTTCAGGGGCAGAACCGGGAGACACTGTTTTTAGAACAGATTGGCGAATTGAATACGCTGCCGACGGGGGAAAATTACTGGGGAACCGAGGAGGAATGGGATGAGGTGGACCGCCGCGAGGAAGGGCGGGAGGGAAGAAAATATCGTGAGCGACGGGGATGGGAGACGAAACGATCTATTGCCGGAGAAGTGGTGGCCGCAACACCGTTTACAGTATCCGAACTCCAGGGAAAGAGCAGGAAACGAAAACTGGCCCGGTATCGGCGCGAAGCGATGAGTCGAATGTATGAGGAAGGATATCAACCCACGGAGATAGCGAAATGGTTCAACCGCACCCCCGGAGCGGTCATCCATGCCCACGAAAAGTGGACCCGGGATCATGAATAACTAAATAATTCAACCTCCGAGGCCGTCGTAAATACACTATATGTTTATTTACAGTGTCTTTTTGACACTGAATAATTCAACCTCTGAGGCGTTCGCGGAAACTTACAATTAGATACTTTGCGAATCTGTCAGCGTTTGATGGGGATTATAACCGGGTATTCTTCGGTTTGTTCCACTAACACTTTAACGTCGTATACTTTTTCTATGAGTTTTTCGCTGACCTGATCAGGCGAGCAGCTGGCAAATATTTTGCCCTCCTTTAAAAAGAGAAGCTGGTCGGCATACTGCAGGGCCCGGTTCAGGTCGTGCATGGTCATCAGGGCGGCCATCTCGTGGCCCCGGATGATATTTTTGATCAGATTAAGTATTTCCACCTGGTTTTTTAAATCAAGACTGCTGGTTGGCTCGTCCAGGAGCATCACTCTCGGTTCCTGAACGATAGCCCGGGCGATGGAAACCTTCTGAAGTTCACCGCCGCTCAGTTGATCAAGGTAGCGCAGGGAGAGTGGCTGGAGGTGAAGTTTTTCTATTGTGGCGTTTACCACCCGCAGGTCTTTTTCGGTTGGTTTGAATGATATATAGGGATGGCGGCCCAGTAGAATGGAGTCGAAGACCGTGGTCCGGGCGATCTGGCTCTGCTGGGCGACATATCCGAATTTGCGGGCAATCTGGTTGCGATTGAGAGTGGAGAGATCATTTTCCTCGATTGAAATTTTACCCGAATCGGGAGTTAAAATGGAGTTTATACAGCGCAGGAGGGTGGTTTTACCCGCCCCGTTGGGACCGCAGATGGCGACGACCTCATGGTCCCGGATGGCGAAGTTTATTCCTTTAAGGACCGGATTGTCGCGGTAGCTGAAATAAAGGTCCTCAACCTCTAAGATCATCAGCGATAACCCCTGATCAGCAGGTAAAGAAAAACCGGCACTCCCAGAAAAGCGGTCAGAATTGCCACCGGAAACACTTTGGGAGCCATGACTGTCCGGGCGGTGGTATCTGCGGCCAGCAGAACAATTCCTCCGGCCAGGCAGCTGCCCGGGAGCAAAAAACGGTGGTCGTCGCCGATAATCCTTCGGATCATATGGGGACAGACCAGGCCGATAAAGCCGATAATTCCGACAAAAGAGATAATAACCGCGGTTACCAAAGAAGCGATTACCATTGAGATGAGACGGATTTTTTCCACATATATTCCCAGCCCCCGGGCGGTTTCATCTCCGGTATCAAGTCCGTTGTAGTTCCAGCTGTTGAGAAGAAAATATATGCTGCCTGCAATAACCACAGCTGCAATGATCCCCAGCTGGTTCCAGCCAGCCCGGCCCACGTCACCGAAGGTCCAGAAAACCATCGCCGCCAGCTGGGTGTCGTCGGCAAAATACTGCAGGAACATCGTTCCGGCGGTGAATAAAGCGCCCAGGGCCACCCCGGCCAGAACCAGAACTTCGGGCGAAGCTCGCCCCAGCCGGGCTATGGTCAGCAGAAAAGCGGTGGCCAGCAGGCAGAATAAAAATGCCATCCCCGCGGTCAGATAGGGATTGGTGATCGTGATTGAGTCGGCCCCGGCGGAATGCATGACCCCGGTTCCCATTATCATGACCGACAAAGCGGCTCCGAATGCCGCCGCCTGGGAGATGCCCAGGGTGAACGGGGAGCCCAGGGGATTGCGGAGAATCGATTGCATCGCCGCCCCGGCCACTGCGAGGCCGGTGCCGGCGGTCACCGCCGCCAGTATTCGCGGTAATCTTATTTTCCAGATAATAGTGTTCCACTGCGCGTTTGTGCCCCGTCCGAGGATGGTCTTGATTACTGCCGGCAGGGGAATGGAAACTGAACCCACGGAGATCGAAAAAAGGATAAGAGCAATAAGAGCTAAAAAACAGAGGCTTAAAAATATATATTTACCGCCGATATAATCAACATATTCTTTCGGTGGTTTCCCGTGGTCGAGATGCATTATTCGTCGTTCAAAAGCCGGCTGTAGGCCCGGTTATCAAACATTTCATTTAGTTGCTTGAAGACCGGGCGGCCGAGCAAAAATGTGTATATCTGATCCGCTTTCCGGGCGGGGTTTATGTCGTCAAACCGCCCGGGGTGGACTGTTTTACCGACAAAATAAGCGTTGGCCAGCGTGGAACCGTGATTCTGGGTGTAGAGGTTGTACGGCAGCAGGCCGTAAACTTCTTTGCTGCTGTGAACAGAAAGCGTTCGGTAGGCAGGATTGTGGCGCAGCTGGTGCAGAGCACTGGCTTTGGATTTGGACTGGAGGGTGGCGAGATCGATGAATATTATGTCCGGATCGGTTTCGACAATTTTTTCCCGTGAAAAATCTATCTGGCGCGGCTGATTTAAACTCTCTTCGGGGGCGGAGGCCGCATTGTTAATGTTTGTCAGATAAAAAGGAGGGTAAAGGGGTTCGGTCGACTGCAGACCGTGGGGACCTTTTAAAGCTATTCCTCCCACATAACAGCTTCGGCTGCTTTCGGCGTTTTCTGTCCGCCTGTTCAGGTCAGCAATTGTTGTTTCAAAAAACTCTATAACTTCGTCGGCCCGCTCGTTTTTGTTAATAACCTTCCCCATCAGCTGCAGTGAAGAATAGATTGTTTCCCGCTCTCTGACCAAATCCCCGTAATCAAGAGCGATCACCGGGATCCCGGTTATATTTTGCAGCCGCTGGGGGTCAAAGCCCCTCGAGGAGTAGGTTTTGAAGATTACATCCGGTTGCGGGTCAAGACTGACAATCAGTTCCGGATTGTCATATCCCCTGAACTCCCCGAACAGTGGCAGTTCTTTGAGCTCGGGATGGGCGATGGCATAGGGGCGGGCGTCAAAACGGCGCTCTCTTTTTTCTATGTCGTCAACCCCGACCACCTGGTCTGAAGCCTGCAGATAGACCAGGTAACGCAGACACCCCGAGCCGGAGCAGATCACATTTTCTACTTTCTCGGGGACCTTAACTTTACGCCCCCGGGCGTCGGTGACAGTTATGACCGGCCGGTCGTCGGCCTGTTTAACCCCGGTTTCACAGCCGGTAATTAAAACCGCAATCATAAAAATAAAGACAGCTAAAAAACGGATGGGTTTCATGTTCTCCTCCTGTGACACCAATAGTAAAATAGTAACACTAATTTTTCAACAAACACATTTCCCGCTCTTCAATTAGCCGAACATTTGGAAATTTTTTCAAATGTCCGGTATATTTTTGGCGGGGGAGGGGCAAGTCAGGGTCTGACCTTCCCAGAACCGATAGTTTTGTTTATCATATAGTAGTAAGCTAACTTTGTGCAGTTCGTTTGCTTAAAATTGTTGAAGCGGAGATTTTGTAATGAAGATTCTTGTGATTGATAATTATGATAGTTTTACATATAACCTTGTTCAGTATGTCGGGGAAATAGACCGATTACCACGTGTGGTTCGCAATGATGAATTTAGCCTGGAAGAAATCGAAGGTTTTGCGCCGCAGGCGATTATCATTTCTCCCGGCCCCGGCCGGCCCGAGGATGCCGGTGTTTCGATTGATGTAATCCGGAAGTTTGGCGAAAAGGTTCCCGTCCTTGGTGTTTGTCTCGGTCATCAGTGTTTGGCGGTTGCTTTTGGCGGAAAAATAAAACCGGCTGCCCGGCTGGTTCACGGTAAAACTTCACAGATTTATTATAGTGAAACCCCTCTTTACCGGGAGCTGGGAAATCCCTTTACAGCGACTCGCTACCATTCCCTGATAGTTTCTGAAGATAGTTTTCCGGCTGAACTGTCGGTGGATGCTTTATCTGAAGAAGGGGAGATTATGGGACTGCATCATAACCGTCTGCCGTTGCTCGGTGTGCAATTCCACCCGGAGTCGATACTGACAAACGGGGGTAAAAAAATGATTGCCAACTTCCTTGATTATGCAAAAAATCCATTTTCGATAGGTAAAACACAACGACCTAAGATTGGGGTAAAGAGATGAATATTTCGGAAATAATTGAAAAGCTGCTGGCCGGTAATAATCTGGATATATCTCAGGCTCGTGAGACAATGGACAGGCTTATGGAAGGTGGCCTGGATGAGGCCCAGATAGGTGGGTTGCTTATTGCGCTGCGGGCCAAAGGAGAGACTCCGGAAGAGATAGCCGGTTTTGCCCGCAGTATGCGCGAGCATGCCCGTGGTTTTGAGGTTGATTCCGAATACAGGCCGCTGATAGATACATGCGGAACCGGTGGCGACAGCGTGGAAACAGTAAATATATCGACAATGGCGGCCCTGGTGGCCGCCGGAGCAGGGGCACGGGTGGCCAAACATGGTAACCGCTCTGTTTCCAGCAACTGTGGCAGCGCTGATCTCCTGGAAGCGCTTGGTGTGAAAATCGAACTGGAACCACAGCAGGTGAAAAAATGTATCGAAGAAGTGGGGATCGGTTTTATGTATGCCCCTAAATTTCATGCGGCGATGAAATACGCAATCGGGCCCCGCAAATCACTGGGGGTGCGCACGGTTTTTAACTTGCTGGGACCGCTTACCAACCCGGCCGGTGCGGATCGCCAGTTGCTTGGTGTCTTTTCCGAGCGCTGGGTGAAACCGGTGGCGCTGGCTCTGAAGGAACTCGGCGTACAAAGAGCGCTGGTTGTTCACGGCAGCGACGGGATGGACGAGATTAGTTTGAGCGCTGAGACTGTGTATGCAGAGCTTGATGACGGCCTGGTGAAGGAAGGGCGGTTTAGCCCTGAAGATTTTGGAGTGGCTCCGGTAAAACTTTCTGAGATCGCCGGCGGCGAACTGGAAAACAACCTGAATATTGCCCGCAGGCTTTTTGCCGGCGAGGCGCCAGCTCCGATCGAGCGGATTGTTGCCGTGAATGCGGGAGTAGTTCTTTACCTGGCTTTTCTTGCTCCTGATATGCCTGCCGCGGTAGAACTGGCGCTGAAAACGATAAAAAGCGGCAGTTCTCGGAATCTGCTTAACAAACTAATAGATTTCAGTAACAGTGTATAGACGATGTGGCTGAAGATATGCGGCGTTATAAGATCTGAGGATGCTTGGAATCTGGCCCGGCTGGATATCGATGCAATTGGATTGAATCGTTATGCTCCCAGTCCCCGCTATCTTTCCCGCAAACGGGCCGCGGAATTTTCCCGGCAGATCAAACGTGCTGATGAAAACAAACTTGTTGTCGGGGTGTATGTTAACGCTTCTGCCGGGCAGATAAATAAAGATATCGAAGAAATTGGGCTTGACGCTGTTCAGCTTCACGGTGATGAACCGCCTGATTTTCTTGCTGAAATAAAACCTGCTGTTAAACTTATAAAAGCGTTTCGGGTTGATGAAAATTTTTCTGAAGAAGAGTTTAAAAAATATAATTGCTGGGCTTATCTGCTTGATGCGCATGTTCCCGGTAAATACGGCGGTACCGGTCAGACAGCCCCCTGGCAGAAGATAGCCGGCTGGACGGATAAACAGAGAATAATTCTCGCCGGTGGTTTGAATAAAGATAATATTACCAGGGCGGTAAAAACGGTCAACCCTTTTGGAGTTGATTTTTGTAGTGGCGTTGAAGACCGGCAGGGCAACAAGGATATTGCGGCGGTAAAAGAGATAATAGAAAAAAGCGGAGTGAAGTGATTATGACGATTAAATACCATAGGGCCCGCCATTTTGGTTCTTACGGCGGCCAGTATGTGCCCGAAACTATGCTTGAAGCATTGGAAGAACTGACTGCGGCTTACCGGCATTGCCGC
>JBKGYI010000037.1:0-8572 GCA_046546195.1 bacterium
AACCCCTGTTTTTCTCACCGTTAGACCGTATTGCCTACCTGAGTTTTCTGGATCGTGAATTAGAGCGACGTGGGGGAATGATAGGGTCTTACTGTCTGATGGTTAATCATCTTCATCTGCTTATTCGGATGGGAGAAACCAACCTGGGTAAGATATTTAAGACAGTCCACATGAAATATGCAAAATATTTTAATAACAAGCGAGGAACGGTGGGACATGTATTTCAGGGAAGGCCTGGCATAAAAATTATATTGGACGATTCATATTTACTTCAGGTGGTTGGTTATATCCATTTGAATCCGGTGGAGGCAGAGTTTGTCGGACAAGTGGAGGATTTTGAATGGAGTTCATGGCACTGGTTCCTTTGCGGGGATAATAATGATCTGGCCAGTAGTTGTTATCCACCTGGTTTTGAGAATAAAAGACGAGGAAAGATTTTTACGGAAATGATTAATAATAGTACAAAGTTGCCGGGAGATAAAAACTACTGGGGGACCGAAGAAGAATGGTCACAAATAGATCGGAGAATGGAAGGTAGAGAGAAGGGAAAAATCAAGGAACAGCGGGGGAGAAGGAAGAAAGAAGAAATTGCTCGGGAGATTATCAATGGGAAGGAGATAACGCTGAAGCAATTAAAGAGTCAAAGTCAAAATCGAGAGATAACAAAATTTCGAACCGAAGCAATGGGAAGGATGTATGAGGAAGGCTATGGACCCACGGAAATCGGTAGGTTTTTTAACCGAAGCAAAGGTGCAGTAAATCATGCTTATCGTACCTGGAAAAATAAGAGTGAGTAAAAAAACTTTCAACCTTTCAACCACCGAGGCATAAGGGGCGTCGGTTATCTTGGTCGCGTTAATTTGTTCCAGGTGCCGGTGTTTGCTCTGTATATGAAATACAGTTGCTGTTGTAATTTATTTGTCTGTCGGGTAAGATGATTTAAAAGGTTGGCTGGGTATAGTTGTTGTGAAAGAGAACTGTTTGTTCGGGCTGTGATTATATGAAAGAGACATTCGCCTATAAAAAGTATCTTGATAGCCTGCTTGGTCTTACCATGATTGGCATAATAATCGTTATCCTCTTGATGAGTGCCCTTTACTGGTTGGCTTTGCGGGTGTTTTCGCAGTTGGTGCCGGCCGGTACGGTGCAGATCTGGGCAGTGATTAATTTTTATTCCCTTCTGATTGGCTGCGCGCTTGGAGTGGCTGTAATTTCGCTGTTGCTTTTTGCTTTGCGCAATACCCGCTATCTGGTCGAGCCTTTTCAAAAAATACAGATGTTTCAGCAGCAAGAAAAAAGCAGTCTTACTGCTGAATCTGATTATCTGGTTGTTGGTTTTTACAGACTTCTCCGGGCCCGGCTGATTCTTTTTATCCTTGCCGGCATGGGGAGCTCTTTTTTGCTGCTGGCAGCTCTTTATCTGGCAACTATCGGTTTTGTTTACAGTTCGAATCTTGTTTCAGATGAAATTTTCCAACAGTTTTTATCGATTCTTTCCTACTATGGTACCCTGACATTTTTTACCCTGGTGTTAAGTATTATTTTATTACTTTTAGTAGCGCAGAGGAAATTGAGAGAGTTTCTTGGAATATCTTTCGATAAATTGAAAAAAGTTAATATCGAGAAAACAGATTTTGATTTTGAAAAACTGTGCCGGCAGCTTGACGGTGTGCTTATTGTTTCTGAGTTGTCAGAAGAAGTTGGGGGGAGCTCGGGAAATGAGTGAAAAAAAGGAAGAAGGATATCGATGGTCCTACAAATCCGGAGTTGATGCGGCTCTGATAATTCGCGGTCGCAGTGTCCAGTATAACCTGACCTTTATCGCTGTTATTAAACTGAGCGTTGATGAAGGAAAAGAAAATCTAAAGATTTTCAAAACATTTGCTGAGCAGGATTACGACAGAATATATTCTCTTGATATCTATTCGCCGCCTGTTCGGCTCAGGGATAAAATAGATGATCTTATAGAAGAGACATCTGACAGCCCCTCCCGGCGTGATACATTTCATCTTTCGAAAAAACTAAAAAAGATCCTGGAGCGCACAGCGTTTCTGTTTCCTTTTGGCGAATATTTACGCAATGATGACCTTCAATCAGCCCAAAAACAACTGCAGCGTGAAATCGAGAATCAGCTTTTTCCTGCCAGTAAATGTGAATTTGAAATTCGGATTAGCCGCTGGAGCAGTATTTCTGATAGGATTCGCGAGGATAATGAACTTGTTGAAAAAATAAAACCGGCGATCCGCCACTGTCTGGATATTCATGCCTGCATAAATCCAGTCCACGGACGTCCTCTGGCAGATATTTCGCTGAAAGAACTGCTGCTGGTCCGGGTGGTTGGTGATTCTGTGAAAAAATTGAATCCCGAACTTGTTGAAGTTGATGAGCAAAACCGTGTCTTCTCAAAACCGATTCCCGCCCCGCTGGCGGCAATAAAGGTTGCGGAGCGTAAGGGCGAGTTGCAGTACTGGGTTAAGTTCAAGGAAGGAGTTTACGGGGAAGGAATTCAGCCGGCTTCGGCCCGGGTTGAGCTGGCGGAGAAAGAAACAAATAAAGTGACCACTGATTTTAAGGGACTTATCTATTCGGGTACTGTGCTGCTGGCCGTGTTTTTTATCAGTATTTTTCTGCTGTTTGTCGGTTTCCCCGATTACTTTTTAATATTTTTCTTCTGAGTGTTTTTTTACAGGGGTATATCTTGCCCGCCGGCAAACTTCTCGCTACCCTTATAGGGTATACTTTTCTGTTTCTCATTTACAAAAATAATCTGGAGGTTAAGTAGGATATGAAATCAGCAGAAATCCGTTCTCGTTTTTTAAATTATTTTGAAAAAAACGGACATAAAATCCTCGACAGTGCGCCGCTGTTGCCGTCCGACCCCGAGTTATTGTTTAACATTGCCGGGATGGTTCCTTTTAAACCTTATTTTTTAGCGGAGGAAGAACCGCCGTCCGGCCGGGTGACAACTTCCCAGAAATGTATTCGAACTGCGGATATTGATAACGTCGGTCATACTGCACGTCATCTTACCTTTTTTGAAATGCTGGGTAACTTTAGTTTTGGTGATTACTTTAAACAGGAAGCGATAACACTGGCCTGGCGTTTTTTAACTGATGAGCTCAAGCTGGATACTTCACGGCTCTGGATAAGTGTTTTTGGTGGTGACGAAGACCAGGGACTTATGCCTGATATAGATGCTGAAAAACTATGGATAGAAACAGCCGGAGTTCCTGAAGAAAGAGTGCTGCGTTTTGGAACTTCTGAAAATTTCTGGGCGATGGGACCAACAGGTCCCTGTGGACCCTGCAGCGAAATACTTTATGACCAGGAAAAAACCGATGCTTCTCCCGCTGAGGTAAAAAAATTGATCGAAGCCGGAGATGATAGAATCCTGGAGTTCTGGAACCTTGTTTTTATGCAGTTTGATCGCTCCGAGGAAGGCTGTCTTTCCCCGCTGCCCCGGCAGAATATTGATACCGGGCTGGGACTTGAGAGACTTGCTGCAATCATGCAGGGGGTCAGCAGCAATTATGAAACCGATTTATTCAAACCTCTGATTGCCGGTGTCCGGCAGTTATCCGGGGTTGAGCTGGATAACGAGGAAAAACGCGCCGCTTCTCGCATTATTGCCGATCATCTTCGTGCTGCCTGCTTTTTGCTCTCCGAGGGTCTTATGCCTGGTAATGAGGGGCGTGGCTATGTTCTGCGCCGCTTGATCCGCCGGGCTTTGCGCTGGGGGCGTAAACTTGGATTTGAAAAACCGTTTATGTATAAACTTGTCGATGAAGTTATAAAAATTATGGGTGGACATTTTGAAGAACTTAAAGAAAAAAGAGGGCAGATAAAATCGCGTCTGCGTTCCGAGGAGCAGCAGTTTAATCGCACTCTTGACCAGGGGATGAGTGTGTTACAGCAGAAAATAAACGGGTTGAAAGATGATGGGGGGGAAACCTTTTCCGGCGAACAGGTATTTAAACTTTATGAGACCTACGGTTTCCCGGTTGAGATCACCGCCGAAATCCTGGAGGAAGAAGGTATCGGGTTTGAACGCTCCGAGGTGGAAGCGGCCCGCCGCCGCCACCAGGAAAAAAGCCGCAGCGAGAAAGTAGCTGGCGAGGAGCTGGATCTTGATCTTTCCGGTCTGGCTGATACGGAATTTGTCGGTTACCGGCAGATGGAAATAGAAACAACGGTTGCAGCGATTTATAAGGGAAAAGAAGCGGTCGAAGAGCTTAAACAGGGGGAAGAGGGGCTGGTTATTCTTGAGAAAACCCCCTTTTATGCTGAAGCTGGTGGACAGGCGGGGGACCGGGGTAAGATAGGAGATTTTGTTGTTGAGAACACGACACTTGCCGGTAATATTTATTTGCATCACGGGAGAGCGCAGGAATCGATATCCGCCGGTGAATGTGTGCGGGCTGTGATTGACAAAGATCGTCGCCGGGCCACAATGCGTCACCATACAGCGACTCACTTACTGCAGGCGGCCCTGCGTAAATTTTTAGGAGAAGAAGTAATGCAAAGCGGGAGTCATGTTGATAGCGCCCATCTCAGGTTTGACTTTAATTTTGATCGCCGGGTGACCGCTGATGAATTGCGGCGGATAGAAAAACAGGTAAACAACTGGATATATAAAGAGATAGAAGTTCGGACTGAAGTAAAGAAAAAATCTGAAGCACGCGAAGAATGTGCCCTGGCATTTTTTGGAGACCATTACGGCGAAGAAGTCCGCGTGGTTACGGTTGCTGATCGTGATTGCGCGGTCAGCAAGGAGTTCTGCGGCGGAACTCATGTCGATAACACAGGCGTTATTGGCCCCTTCAAAATAAACGACGAAAGTTCGGTGTCGGCAGGTGTGCGCCGGATTGAGGCGTCGGCGGGAATGGTTGCTTACGAGCAATTCTCTGAAAACAGGAAGTTGCTTGAAGATTTGACCGCAGTTTGCGGGGTGCAGCGTTCCACGGAGATAGAGAAGAGATTCGAACAGTTAAGTGATGAACTTGATAAAATTACTGCCGAACTCGAAGAATATCGCCGCCGGGAAAGTTCTCGCCAGGCCCGGCAATTGAGCGAAGAAACCCGCCGGGTGGGCAAAGTTAACCTCCTTGTCAGGCAATTTGAGTCTCAGCCTATGGAAACGCTAAAGCAGATGATAGATAGTTTACGTGAAAAACTGGATACTGCCGTGATTCTGTTTATAAATAAAAAAGCAGATTCAGCTCAATTGCTGCTGGCTGTCAGCAAAGATATCTCTGATCAGTTGAATGCCGGTTCACTGGTTAACCGTCTGGCCCGTCTGCTGGGCGGTGGAGGAGGAGGTCGCCCGGAGTTTGCCCAGGCCGGTGGCCAGGATCTGTCGGCAATCGACCGGCTTGAAGATGAGCTTGTAACTGTTATTGAGGAACAAGATGTCCAGATTGCTGGGAATTGATCCCGGGCTGCGGCGCATTGGATTGGCCCTCAGTGATGAAATGGGGATCATAGCCCGTCCTTTAAAAATAATCGATCGTAAAGTTGATAATCCACTTGAAATTATTTCGAATACAGTTGAAAATTGGAATGTGAGCGCGATAGTTATTGGTTATCCGACACCGCTAAAAACAAAAAAAAACGAGCGAACGTGCCAGGTAGATGAGTTTATAAAACAGTATCTGAGACCCCTTGGGATACCGGTTGAGAAGATAAGTGAACGTTATACCACCCGGCAGGCCGAGCAGCTGGCCCGCGAGCGCGGTGCTAAGAAAGCGGCTGGCGATGACCAGGCGGCAGCATTGATTTTGCAATATTATATTAATCAACAGCGGAGTGACAATCCATGAAGCGAACCAGGGTTTACCTGAGTTTATTAATAATTGCCGTGCTGATTTTTTTTGTTTCTCTTATCTTCCTGGGTCGCTGGATCCATGCTCCACTTTCGCTTGAAGAACCTGTTCGAATAAAAATAAAACCCGGAATGTCCGGCCGGCAGATCGGTCATCTTTTGAAGGAAAATGGTGTTATAGAGTCAGTCGAAGCTTTTCGCTGGGCGATCTGGCTCCAGGGGGCCGAGCAGGATTTAAAACGGGGTACCGTCCACCTGGCCCCACCGCTGACAAGGTATGAACTGATCGAATATTTACGTTCCAAGACTCCGCTCCTGGTCCGGGTTCGCCTGCAGGAAGGCTGGCCCTCCTGGCGAATTTTTCATGAACTTTCCGAGCGGCTTGGGCTTTCTTCTTCCCGGTTGCGAGCGTTATTTTCTGATTCCGAATTTATTGCTTCGCTTGGTCTGAAAGTGGATAATCTGGAAGGATTTTTGTTTCCGGATACCTATAACATATCCGTTGATGCCTCGGAAAAAGATGTTCTACGTCAGCTTGTTTTTAGATTTAAGGACACTGCCCGGGGGCTCAAGCTGAAGCAAAAAACGAGGGATGTTGATTTGACTCTATTGGAGGCTGTGACGCTGGCTTCCATTATTGAACGTGAGGCCCGGCTTGCTGAGGAAAAATCAAAAATAAGTGCTGTCCTTCATAACCGATTAGAGATAAACATGCCTTTTCAGGCCGATCCTACTGTTTTATTTGCTTACCGAAATTTTTCCCGGTTGTTGAGCAGGGATGACTTAAATATTGATTCCCCCTATAACACTTATCTCTACGCGGGGATACCACCCGGACCAATCTGCAGTCCCGGACGCGGTAGTTTACGGGCTGCGGTTGAACCGGCGAATAGCGATGTACTTTATTTTGTTGCCCGTGGTGATGGCAGTCATTCGTTCAGTCGCACCTATCGGGAGCATTTGGCTGCAGTGTGGAAATACCGGCGCTAAAGAGTCTGTTGATTCAGCTCGTGTTTTAATTCGGCCAGCTCTTTGGCTTTCTCATCGGCTCGCCGCAGCCTGTAGGCAAGTATCTGGCAGAGAGCATTATATATTTTACAGCCCAGCGCGGGATATTCTTCCACTATATGTTCGAATTGCAAGCGGGTTATTTTGAAAATAGTAGTATACGCGGCGGCCACGGCAGCGGCCCAGGAGGTTGTTTCGAGCAGAAAGGACATTTCTCCGAAAACATTTCCTTCTTTCAAAGTAATAAGCGGCACATATTCGCGCCCTTTCTGGTTGCTCATTTTGCAGATTTCTACAGCTCCGTTCTGGATGATGTAAAGCGCATCACCGGCTTCGTTTTCATAAAATATTGTTTCCCCGGGAACATACTCGCTTTTTTCAGTAAATTGGCTTAGCTGTTCGACTTCTTCGTCACTGAGGTCGTTTAATAGTTCATCAAAAGTGGGTATCTTTTCCTCGCTGAAAACCTGGGGATTTCTCAATACCATTCACCGCCTCAGCTATTATGGATTTTTTTACTGTACCCTTTCAAAAACAGTATAGCGTACTCCCGGGGGAAATAGTAATTATTTTCTTATTTTAAAAGCTTATTTTTTGAATCACGTTTTATAAAACCTCAGAACCTTCCAATGCTCGTCATTGCCGGGCTTGACCCGGGCAATCCATTTTTTCGTAGGTGTCAGACACTACGTTTTACGTTTTCGGGTAAGTCAGTGGTAGAAAAATTTAAAGTCCGGAAACACTTTGCTAAAAAGCCCCTAACCGGTATTATATTTTCAGTATAGAATAACTTCGAACCCAAATCGTTGCTGCCTTAATCAGGAGGCGGGATGTTAAATAACTGAATAACTGAACCTCCGAGGGGATGAGGGGGGCTGAGGGGATTCGGCAAAGCATTTGATTGCGGAGGCTGTGAACCCTGCCATGAATGCAGTATAACGTATAATTGTAAGAAGAAAGCCACCGGAATCGAGCACGATTGCATAGAATGCAAGAATGATGAGTGGGCGGAAAAGCCGACCACCTCCTTTGAACACAAATGTATAGAATGTGATGGGGAGGACTGGGTAGAAAAACCGGATCCATTTGGGCATGATTGTAAGGAATGTAAGAATTCTGGATGGTTTGGTTTGGGGAGCTGGGAATGGGTAGAAAATCCACCGACAGAATGCCACGAATGTGAAGCTGGAGCGTGGAAGTGGAAATGCCCGGATCCCAAAGGGGATTGCTGTATAAGAACAGGATGCGAAGGGAGTTCTTGTGAATACGATAGGGATAATGATGAATGTTCACCACCTCCCATAGGAAATGCAGATGCTTCTGGAGCCAAATGTATGGATGATTGTGATTGCTGCAAATGGACGTGTGATATTGAGTATGATGAAGATGCTACATTTACGAGAGCGATTGGCGGCGGTCCCGTTACTTGTTATGCTCAACATGGAATGTCCGGTCTTTGTAGGGTGAAATGTTTCTATAAAGAAAATTATTCGGATTGTTTCCAAAGTGGAGAGTGTGGTTCTTATGATGCAAAGTTTCCTGCACCGGATCCGGGTAACTTAATGTTAAATAGTAAGGTTAGAAAAGAGTGTGAAGAAAATTCCGGCAAGTCTAACATTTGCTGTAAGGAAGAATGATATTTTTTAAGAGGAGAAAAAAATGAAGAGTTGGAATAATTATAGGTTTTGGTCAAAAATAACAGTGGGCATCATATTAATTTTAATAATAGGAAGTTGCGGTTAT
>JBKGYI010000038.1:0-8542 GCA_046546195.1 bacterium
GTCCAGCGGGCGAATCTATTCACAACGTTTTTGTCATGAATAATTCGGGCTAAATGTCAACCGATTGTTTACACATTTTTGTAGACGGGGAATATGCCGGGGATTTACGCCGCTCAAGTGACGGTGGGCTTTCCCTTCGTTATGATGATCAGTGGTTACGAAATGAGGGGGCTCCGGTATCTTTACGTTTCCCCACGTATAAACAAATTCATACGAACGAGAGTGATTCTCTGTATAACTTCCTCGATAACCTTCTTCCTGAAAACACAATTGTCCGGAAACAGGTGGCCGAGCGTTTTTCTCACGAGGTCCAAAGTACCAATCCGTTTGAACTTTTGAAAGCTGTCGGGGAAGACTGTCCTGGAGCCCTCCAATTTGTTCCCGAGGGCGAATCACCGCGTATGACGGGGGAAAAGGAACCGGTCGGTGATGAAGATTTGGTAAAAGAGATTCACCGTCTCATGAATCAAGATCCGCAGCATCCTATGGGAATGAACGAGAGGTTTCGCTTTTCCCTGGCCGGTCAACAGGCCAAGACGGCCCTGCTTTATGAAGACGGTCAATGGTACCGTCCGCAGGGTGGAGTTCCGACAACCCATATTTTAAAACCGCCGATCGTGAGCAAAAATGTGAAGAAAACATCTGCGAATGAATACTTCTGTATGCGTTTTGCTTATCACCTTGGGCTGCAGGTTCCGAATGTTGATCTGCACTCGTTCGACGACATCTGGGTCTTGATTGTAGAACGGTTTGATCGGATACGAAAAGCCGACCGAATCCATCGTATCCATCAGGAAGATCTCTGCCAGGCTCTTGGCTTCGGTCCAAATTCGAAATATGAACATCCCCGTGATAACAAACAAGAAATGGAAAACATTCTTTCCCACCCTGGACCCTCTTTTCTGGACTGCTTGCAAATCGCGGGTGAAGGACAAAATCCACGCGGGGATCAACGACGATTTTTAAGTGCTCAGGTTTTATTTTGGCTGCTCGGCGCGACAGATGGTCATGCAAAAAACTTTAGCATTCAATACAACAACCGTGACAATCAGTTACCCGGTAATGCCTATCACCTGGCCCCACTGTATGACATATTGTCCGAAGCCCCCCGAAAATATCGTCATGAGTCGGCCGGCCGTAGCCAAATGTATTCGAGTGAATCAACCTACTATCCATTACGGTTGGCGATGTCGGTGGGAGCGGAACCTGACCTGGAAAAACGCTGTTTTCTGATTGATAAACTTTCTCCCGAAGACTTCATAGAGATGTCATCCGTGACTAACTTAACCCGGGATGAAATTCAGTCCATTTTTGTGGGCCTGGATCAAAAAATTGATAAGGCAATCCAACACACGATGGATGATCTTCCAGATGGCTTCCCCTCTTTTGTTTCGGAGCAAATTTCAAACCATGTTAAAAAACAGCAATCCGTGGTCAACGAATTTCTCGATTAACCACCGGCCGAATGATTTACGACAGTGAAGCTGTCATTAATTATTCGGGTTAGATTGTTTATGCTTTTTCCGTTACCCCGCACTTTGTATATCCTCCGCTCACCGAAGCCTCTGCTAGCTAAAAAACAAGCCAAAACCGGACTTTAAAGATGCGAAGATATACAATATCAAGACCGTAACCCCCATTTATTTTACCCCCTCCTACCAAAAAAATAAAAATCATTGGAAGGTTCTGGTTTGTCATGCGTGTGGCTGGTTTTTTTTAGTTTTTCTCGTTATAATTTTAGTTCATTTCAGCCTTTGAGTCCGCAAGCTCTATAAATCACTTTTCTTAAGCGCGGGAGGGAAAACTGGATAACTGTATATTTTTGTATTAAGGGTCTTATCATGGAAAAATATACCAAAAAACTGGATAATCACGTTTTTAACATGATTAATTCCTACCCCAAGCATAAGAGCCAGGAGAATCGTTTCAGCGAAGCGTTTATTTTTTTGCTAAGATTTTATCCCCGTCTGTTTGTTCATATTTTTTTCAGAATTTTTTCAAATAATCCAAAGTTAAACTCTATTTTTCGGGCAACTGATTTTTCTGAGTTTGAAATTTCCTCCCAGCAGCAGGTGGAGGGAGATGGTTACGTCGGCCGTCCCGATATTGTTATTCGTTTGAATAATAAACTGCTTATTTACATTGAAAATAAGCTGGACAGCGGGATAAAATACCGCCAGATTGATAACGGTAATTCGATTAATCAGCTCAGGTTGTACAAAAAAATTCTTGAAAGCAAGCGGCATTATGAAAATTGCTGTTTGCTTTTTGTTTCAAAAAACCGGCACCGGCTTTCAAATAACTTAAAGCAGGATTCTCTTTTTGTTCATGTTCGCTGGGATGAGATTTACAGTTACATTCTTGAGTTTTTTCAGATTATAGTTTCTGATTACAATGAAAACGAAGTCGAAAAGTATTTTTTAATTCATTTTGTTAAATTTATGGAGGAACTTGATTTACTGGATGAATCAGCACGAAAAATGCGCGGTGAATTTATTGAATACACCATGCTGGTCAGGAAGATACTGTCTTACCGTAAAGATTACCTCTATGTTCAGATACCGCATATTATTGTTCGAGGGACACCGGTTGAACCCCGTCTTACTCACAACCCCTGCTTCAAACCGGACCTGGAGGATATTCGTTTCTGGTCCGGTCCGAAGGCGATTCCGGTTAGCAGGGAGATTTATCTAAAAATATTTGAAGATATCTGTTTGTTTATTTTTTCAAAACAGTGGCCGGCTATAAGAGAACAAAATCCACTTAAACCGCTGACTGTTTCGATAATTTCTGAAACTCTTGAGATTGATCCCTCGCTTGTCAGCAGAATTGTGAGGGGTAAAATTTTACTTACCGATCATGGTTTTTTTGAGCTGGAGGATTTGCTTTCCCCGCCGGCCAGTGAGAAAAGCTCCGGTGTATCCGAAGATAAAGTCAGAAAAACAATTCGCTGCTTGATTGAAGCTGAAACGGCCGGAGCGTATCTTTCTGATCCTCAATTAAGCTGCCTGCTGGAGAAAAAGGGGATTATTATTGATCGTCAGAAAATCGGCAGACTGAGGCGTGAAATGGGCATAAAAAGCTACCGCGAAAGACGGTAGCCGTTTTGGCTCTTCATACTTCCGTTTTTTCATGAGACTTGTTTTTCTGTGGATTATCGACTGTCGGCGGGCAAAAAACATAATTGGTGTCTCCGAATGGCCAAAAGCAAGCAAATGTACCTCGAAAGTGGACCGGGGAGAGTGTGATATCAGGGAACAGCAGGATATTTGATCAAGATCCTCCATTAAAAAGGTTTGGTGTTTGGGGAAAATCGGTTAAAATAAGTAATTAAGAATCAGTTTAACTTTGATTTTTTGCGGGGTGTAACGGTGGAAGAAAAATTTTCCATCGATATGTGTGAAATTTTGCGAACTATCACAGATACGGTTGACCTGGTTAATCCCAATGTCTGCAATCATCATTACAAAGTAAGTTATGTCGCCCTCGAACTGGGGAAGACCCTGGGGTTGTCGGATCCGGAGCCGTGTATTCGCAACATTAGCATAATCCATGGCCGCCATGCCCGGGGCTGATTCGGCTCCCGGGAACAGCGATACAATAGATATCAGTAAAACCCTGTGATACTACATTTAAGGAGTGTATGTGATGGCCGATAAAAGCGAACTTGAAAAATTAAAAGGTACCCCGCTGGCCGGGGTTTATGAGCAGCTTGATGAGATTATTGAGAACTACCGGGAGTTTCTGGAAGATATCATGGCTGAAACTCTCGGGTATGATGATCATGATTTCAAGGAAGACATTTTACGGGAATTGATGCAGGCCTGTGACGGTCTGATGTCCGCTTACCAGGATGAAAACCGGACGCTACCCGCTGAATTTGAAGAGCTTAACAATATGCTCTGGACCTGGTTTCAGGATCCACCGGAAACCGGAGAGAAACTCCAGGATAATGTAGCTGAACATCTTGCCGAAATGCTTCCTTATCTGAAGGGTGAAGTGGTAGAGAAAAAAACTGTTTCCTGTCAGGCGACAACAGCCAAGGGGGAGCCCTGCTCCAATGAGGCAAAATATCCGGAGGACGATCCGCGTTACTGCGGCGTTCATAAGAAAAAATTAGAAGAAAATAATGATGATAAGGAGAATGAAACTGATGCCGAACAGCCGGCAGAAAAGGTCGACGTGGAGGCTGCTTCGGAGGGGGAGGTTCTGGTAAGTCATCTTGATGTCGAACCGGAGATAGCTGCTGATTTCTTGATGGAAGCAAACGAGCAGTTGAAAACTCTCGATAATCTGCTGGTGGAGGTGGAGGATAATCCGGATGAGGATTCGCTGAATGAACTGTTCAGGAGCATGCATTCACTGAAAGGTGGTTTTGGATTCTGCGGTTTGAAAACCTGCACTGAACTCACCCATGCCGCCGAGGATCTGCTGGGGATTTTGCGTGACGATATCCCCGATAGAATTCCGGCAAGCTGGCTGGATTTGATGTTTGCCACCCTGGACAGCGTGCGCAGCATCCTTGTTGCCATGGAGGAGGCGGTCGACGAGGAGAGCAGGGAGCTTACGATTCCGCTTTCCGCTGATTTTGTTAATCTTCTCCGCGAGGATCTGCATACCGCCTGTGAGGGGGAGACCGAGCGTGAAAAATTCAGCAGTCTCCAGAAACAAAAAGAAGAGCAGGGAGTTGGTGAGCGCCAGGAAGTTGGCGAGGAGACGATTAACATTGAGCTTTCCAAGATCAGTGATATAGTTGATCTTGTCGGTGAACTTGTAATCTCCCACTCCGGATTGCGCGATCAGCTTGAGGACCATCTTGATTACAAACTTGAGAACATGCTCAACCAGCAGGACAAAATTCTCGACCAGCTTCAGCGCCGCAGCATGAATCTGAGAATGTTACCGATGAAAAAAGAGTTCAGTAAGTTTCCCCGGATTGTCCGTGATCTGTCCCGCGATACCGGAAAAAAAGTTAATCTTAATATCGAGGGTGCGGACACGGAAATAGATAAATCTGTTCTGGATGAACTGCATGATCCGCTGGTTCATCTGATTAGAAACGCGCTCGATCATGGAGTTGAGCTGCCTGAAGAAAGAAGGAAGGCGGGCAAACCGGAGACCGGCCAGGTTTACCTGCGCGCCTACCACGAAAGCGGGCATGTGTATATCGAAGTGGAAGAGGACGGCAAGGGGCTGCCCCGCGATTTGATCAGGCAAAAGGCGGTTGAGCGAGGTCTGATTGAAGAGTCCGAGGAACTTGAACCCGAGGAGATTGACCGGCTTATCTTTAATCCCGGTTTTTCCACCGCCGATCAGGTGACCGATGTCTCCGGCAGGGGTGTGGGGATGGATGTGGTTGCCAGTCAGATTGATCGTCTGCGGGGAACCATAGATATAGATTCCACTCCCGGGGAAGGAACTAAATTTACCATCGAGCTGCCGCTGACCGTAGCCATAATCGACGGGCTTATCGCCCGGATCGGCCGCGAACGGGTGATCTTCCCGGTTTCCCAGGTTATTGAGTCGATCAATCCCGAGCCTGAGGATATTCGCCATATGCAGGAAAAAGGGCGGGTGGTTCGTTACCGGGATACGGTTATTCCCCTGATTGACCCCGGCAATTTCATGCCCGGCGCCCAGGTTAATCACAATGTGGATAAACGTACAATAATGGTGGTCGTCCGCTCCAGTATGGGCGAGTTTGCCATCCGCGTCGACCACCTTTACTCCCACGAACAGGTGGTAATCAAGAAACTGGGCAAAGGAGAAATAGAAGAAGCCGACCTCGTCTCCGGCGGAGCCATCCTCGGCGACGGCAGCGTAGGACTGATTCTGGACATAGTAGCAATGATAAAAGCCTACCGCAAAAACACGACCGAATAAGGCAAAAATTTTAATAACCGCCGATCACCCCCTCTCCCTCTGATGGGAGAGGGCCGGGGAGAGGGTGATATTAGGCGCTGGCAAAATCTATGCAAGGTTCCGGGGCAAAAAAAGTTTGGTGTTTGAGAAAAATCGGTTAAAATTAATAATAATGGTTGTCACATAAAACCATGTGACCGAGCCGCTGGCAATGGCCGTTTTTTGGCCATTGACGGCTGTCCCCCGGACGGGTGATTCTCGACAGTGAAGCTGTCGTGAATTATCCGGGTTAAAAAAGGAATTGGGCTATGGGTATTTTAAAAAAAATCAGAGAAGTTGACACTGGATATATTCAGGAAAGTTGTAAAAAAAATGGTATCGAGCTTTTGCTATTATTTGGCTCAGTTGCTCGGGAGAAGGAACATCGCAGCAGCGATATAGATTTTGCTTACCGGAGTAAAAAAAGGTTAGAATTTTCCCGTGAGATGGAATTTAAAAACTCGTTAAAAACTATCTTTGA
Organism: bacterium; assembly: GCA_046546195.1. Classification (GTDB taxonomy): domain Bacteria; phylum T1Sed10-126; class T1Sed10-126; order T1Sed10-126; family T1Sed10-126; genus CAYTSZ01. The sequence continues at coordinate 6,383 of JBKGYI010000038.1, forward strand.
CCTCAAAGACTATAGTGTTGATTTGGTATATATAAAAGAAGCCGATCCGCTGTTATTAAAAAAAATATCTGAAGATGCCTTTTTAATCTTTGGCAGTGAAAAAGATTTTTATGAGTTCAAACGGATTGCTTTCCACAAATACAGTGACTATAAACCTTATTTACAGCGAGAAAAAATAGAAACGGCAAAATTGATAGAGAGGCTCAAGTCAGCATGACCGATCCAGAACTGGTTAATAAAAAAATTAATCTTATCGCTCATGATCTGAAAAAACTAATTGAATATAAATCCCTTTCTGATGATGAGTACTTAGAAAATTTTTCTGTTCGTCTCCAGGTTGAACGACTTCTTGAACGAATAATTAACAGATTAATAGATCTTAATTTTCATATTGTTACTTCAGAATGCGATGAATCCCCGGCTGATTATTATAGTTCTTTTTTGATGCTTGCTTAAACTGGTGTATATTCACACCAGGAAGCAAAAAAATGGGCCGGGCTGGCCGGTTTACGAAACAGGCTGGCCCATGAGTACAATCAGTTAGATCAGGAACTTGTCTACAAATCATACCAGAGCTTAATTGAAAAATTACCTGACTTACTTGAGAAGCTGCAGAACCGTTTCGGATAAAAAAGGAAAAACAACTCTTTTTAAGCCCATCCACTAAATGAGGCGCTTCCGGCAAAGCCCCGAAGGGGCGACATAAAAACAGCCCAGGGCGCAAGCCCTGGGATTAAAGGTTATTAACTCCCCGCTCCCCGCGCCCTGCTTCCCGCCACTAAAGGCCGACATAGCAGCTCAATTCATCAAAATTAGTCCGCAGATAAACTCCGGTCGGATGAATCTCGACAGTGAAGCTGTTGTGAATTATCCGGGTTAGTTGAGGTTATTTAAATATGAGCCAACGATTTTTGGAGCGGATTTTAGTATTGGTTTTCCCGCTTCAAGAACATCTATTTCTCTGTTTGCTTTTGCTTCATAGACCGGGATTAGGGTATGGAACCTTTTTCGCAAGACATCTGCTTTATTTACGAAATATTTTTTCACGTCCGGCCGCGATAAATCACGGGAGTTGTTTTTGATAATACAAGCAAGATCAAATAGATCCCTGATCGTAAATTCTTCCGCTCGGTAGTGAACCTTTTTAGCGGCTATTTCCGCTGCGGGTTCCATCTGTATCCTTCGGCCTTCAAATTCAAAAATTTCTTGGTCAACATTTGTTAGATATTTTGAAAGGATAAGATCAATATCTCCATCGACAAGATGAAGTTTTAAAGATTGTGTGGTTTCTCTGTATTTACCGGTTAATTCGATTATGGAATCGTTCAATTCAGGATTAAAGTAGGAAAATATCTGGGGGTCGGTAAAAAATATATCAATGTCGTTGCTGATCCTATGTTTATAATACTGGCGAAGGACCGTTCCCCCTCCAAGGGTCCAGCGTTTGGTTTTAAATCCTGTATCTTCTATTAAGCGGATCGCTTGTTTAAGAAGTATTTTCCAGGGAAGTTTGTTCATTTATCCAGCTTTCGAATGAGATATTTGGCAAATACGGCTGCATGGCTATTTTGTAAGCGATTGCTAATTGTTCGAGAGAAATATTATTTTTTTTACAAAACCACTGCATATCTTCCGGGGGGACCTTCTCAAAAAAAGAATATAAATGTGGCTTATACTCATCAATAATCTCGGGGGTTTTTAACCAGTAAATTAATTTTTCTACAGAGATATTCCACGCCGTAGAGGTATTAACGGTATTGATAATAAATTCCATCTTTGTTTTGTCGTCGGCATTACTGGAAGAAAGTAACAAACTCATGGGGCTCTCCTTTAATAGTGATTTTTCTCTGTTTGAGAGACAACCTCTATATTAAGTATAAGCTAAAAACCATATTTTCTCAAATTTACCCTTTTTTCGCGAAGCGGTTCTCAGGGCAAAATCACTGCCTCTTAAATCAGTTGCGGTTAGCTAATAATCAGAGTATGTTCATTCTTTGGGCCGGCAAGATTGCCTTCATAACCGGACTTTTAGCTTTGTTAAGATAACTTCCCGCTTTTGACTGTCATTCCGGCCCATGACGCACACGGATGTGCTAATACTGCGGGCACAGGGATGTGCAGGAGCAGTGAGACGCACTTCGGTGAGCGGATGAGGGGAGG
>JBKGYI010000039.1:0-8371 GCA_046546195.1 bacterium
GAGTCGCCGGATGCTGCTGGAGGATCGGGGTAAACATCTCAATGAATCGGAACTGCTTGCCGCCCTTGTTTTCAGCAGCGTGGAAAGTGAAGAAGCGGCCTGGAAGATAATCGACAGGACTTCGCTTGAGTTGAGCAGCGCGGAACTGCTGACAGAACTTTCAAAGATTGAGGAACTCAATGAGGATAAAACCTGTCGGATTATGGCGGTTCTGGAACTTGTGAGAAGACACAGGGAAGCCTGAATAATTCGGTAAATAGAGGAAAATCACTACCGGGAAGTGATTTCCCGCGCCCCTGGTGGAGAGGGGGAGGCAGGCAAAAGAGGAAATGGATTGATAGAAGGAGCGGAGAATTTTTATGCTTTATGTTGTTGCCACCCCGCTGGGGAATATGAAAGATATTACCATCCGTGCCCGAGAGATGCTGGCCGAGGTGGATGAATGGGTTGTCGAGGACACCCGCCGCGCGGGGAAACTGCGTGATCTGCTTGACCTGCCCAAAAAACCTCTTAACAGCTATTATGACGAGGTTGAACAGATGAGAGTTGAGCCTTTAATTGAGAAGCTGAAGCAGGGGAGCGATCTTGCCCTGCTCAGTGATGCGGGGACCCCGGCAATTTCCGATCCCGGATACCTATTGATAAAGCGTGCTCACGACGAGGGGATAGAAGTACGGCCTTTGCCGGGAGCCTGCGCTCCGCTGGTTGCACTGAGCGTCAGCGGTTTTCCATCCGATCAGTTTTTATTCATAGGCTTTTTACCAAAAAAATCCAAAGCTATCCGTGATAAACTGCTGGAGATAAAACATTTTCAGGGGACGGTCATCTGTTTTGAATCCCCGCAGCGATTTTTAGAAACACTGCGTAAAATAAGAAGTTTTCTCGGTGACCGCCGGTTATTTATCGCCCGGGAGATGACCAAAAAGTTTGAAGAATACCGCCGTGCAAACTGCAGCGATTTGATTAAATATTTTGAACAGAACAAACCGCAGGGTGAGTTCACCCTGCTTATCCATCCCCGCGAAGAGGAGAAAACCATCGACCCGGAAGAATACCTGCGCGAGCTGCTGAAAAAAGGATTAAAATTAAGCGACGCCGCAAAAGCAGCCGCCTCCTTCAGTCCCCAACCAAAAAGCGAACTATACAAAAAAGGCCTGGCTATCCAGGAAGAGATAAAGAAGGGAAAGTAGTTTGTGGAAACTTATTTTCAAGTTTGGGTTAGATTTTTTAGTTTGAGTGGTTTATACTGTTGACATAGATTACCTGGAGGTAAAAAAATGCAACTTGCCGAGCGTATAGAAATGAATCCTGAAATCATGAATGGTAAACCTGTAATAAAAGGAACCCGTATCACAGTAGAGTTGGTCTTGAAAAAGATGGCTGAAGGTGCAGAAGTTTCGGACCTTCAGGAAGCTTACCCTCATTTGCAAAAAGAAGATATCCAGGCCGTGCTTGAATATGCCGCCCGCACTCATTCGGACGAAGAACTGATTGAAGTCGCCGGTTAAAGGGAGCTTAGTCTTAATGGAACAAAAGGCGGGAAATTGTGCTCGAATTTTTAATTGATGAAAGTTGTGACGCTATTATCGTTCGCCAGCTCAGAGATGCTGGATATGATGTTTTATATGTGGCAGAGGATAGCGCGGGCCTTCCGGATGAAAAAGTAGCTCAAAAAGCCTTCAAAACAGGACGCATATTGCTGACAGAGGATCGGGATTTTGGTCATTATGTGTTTGCCAGTTCCGGTCGGCAAGTGGGAGTAATTTATTTGAGATATCCTTTTTTTCTCAAAAAAAAGATAGCTGCCCGGGTTTCGCAACTGATAAATAGCAAAAAGGAAAATTTAAAAAGTAAATTTGTTGTTGTTCAACCCGGGAAAATAAGAATAAGAAATCTGCCATAAAATGGGGGGTGATTTAAGGTAAGCAAGAAGTCGAACTACTTTTGCTGCCAGAATTAATTGCCGATATTGTGACGGTCTCTATATACTGAAAATTCTGTTGAAATAGTTAATCCAGAAGTAGATTATTACCCCAAAGGCGATTGGAATAAAAAGGAGATAGAAAACCAGCAGTAATAGTCTTGGTAGATTTCCCACCAGGTTTCTCAATTTATTTCGGTGTTTATCTTTTAGCTGTTTCAGGGTCTCGTTTAGCTTGCCGCTCTCCTCTCCGGTTACAATACGGTTGTAATCAGTCGCGGGCATAATATCTCGGAAATGAGGCAGTTCGCTTAAACTGGTTCCCTGAGAAGTTTTCTTTGCGGTTATATTTAAGATTGGATTGAACTGTGGAAAATCTTTTGAAAGCCGAGCAAGTATCTTGGATGTGTTTATACCCGCCGAATACATTATTTCCCACTGAAAGAATAATAGGAAAAGGTTGAGATGTTTATAGACTGTTTTTAAAAGAGGAAGTGACGCAAGCAGATTTGATTTCCCATGACTGCTGGTCATTATAAGTCTTTTGAAATTTTTAAACGAGGAAAAAGAAAAGACAAACCAGCTTCCCCCCAGCAAAGAAAATACAATTAATGCCGTCTGCGGCCCGGCCGCTAAAAAAACAAAAACAGCACCCACACCACAGGCGACAAGACCGGTAAAGAAATACCAAAGTGAGGTGAAAAAAAGTTTTTCACACATATTGTTCCATTCTTGATAGAGTGAGGCCAGGCTGCGGCATATAGCTTCCAGATTGCCACCTTTTTGCCCGGCTTCTAAAAGCCGCCCGTCTCGCCGGGGAAGATTAAGCACCTCCCAGGCGGAAGCGATCTTCCCCGCCTGAAGCTTCAGCTGCGCTTCGGCGAGCGGAGTTTCATTAAATTTGGTTGCTATCTGCAGCTTTTTTAACGCGTCTGGCAGTGAAATCCCCGCCGAGAGAAGTTCGGAAAGGTTTAAATAAAAGTGCTCGAGATCATTCTGGTTCATTATTTTTAAGTCCTTTTTCGAGTATCGCGGTCTGCTTTTTTATTTCAGGCAGCAGTTTTTGATCAATTTTTGTAAATCCGTAGCGAGCCTCATTATATATTTTTCCGGCGATTTTAAAATTGATATCAAGGTCGAACTTACTGGCCAGACGTTTGTAAAAAGAGGTAACTGTTTCACCGGTTTTCCGTGAAAATCCCTTTTCCCTCGCTTTAAGAAGAAACTTATGAACTATTGATAATATTTCTCCCGCGGTTCCCCCTCTCATTACAGTTTGTAAATAATCAGCACTGTCCGATGTTTTTTCCTGGCGGTTGAGTTTGGTAAATGCTTCTTTTGGAATCGTAGATTTGTCCGGTTCTTCTTTTTGGGAGAAAAACCTCCGTAAAACTAATACTAGCAGCAGAGTAATTATTATTACCAGGAAAATCCCTCCCAGAGTGGTAAAAATCCCCGGTCCGGGTTGCCTGCTTATCCGGTCGGCGGAAATTGTTTTTTTATTCAAAAAAGCAAAGATAATTTCCGGTGAAAAACCGGTGCTGTTTCTAAGTATGTTTAGCATAAGAAAAGGCATCGAGCAGAAGCCGGCAAAAATTAGTGTATAACCGGTAGTTTCTTTCAGCGTGGTTTTATCAAGTTCATCGGTAAGTTCAAAAGAAATTCGAAACAAAACACTGAACAGATACAAGCAGATAAAAAGCGGTAAACCGGCAAACATAAACAGGGGAGTGCTGGCGGTCAAGGAGACCAGGAAACCGGTTACCCCGGTAATTAAAAAAATTCCTACCGCCGGGATGTAGGAGATGAAAAGCAAACTGATACTTAACAAAACAGTTAAAAACATCATAAACTGAGGCAAGCCACTGGTGTTTAAAGCCAGCAGCATTGCGATTAATATAACAACAAACACACCGGCGATCAGGTAGAGGGATGTTTGCCATTTCAATTCGTGGGCACCCGGCAGGTTTTCGGACAGGTAAAGACCTATCAAACCCGGCAGAGTAATAAAGAAATGTGAGAAAACAGGTGTATCCGCTGAAAAAGCGGCTATAACTGCCACCAAAAGAAGGGCCAGAGCGAGGGGAATTTCTTCCAGCCGTTTTAACTCAAACTGCATGGCGGGTCCACATCGTTCTGCCGGGGAACTGCTGTGCAAGACCAGGTTCCGGGTCGATGATTCGGCACCAGGCGCCGTGGGCTATGAAAGAATTTTTAAGTTCCTCAACTGTCCAATCACGGCTGTAATCGGCTTTGGAGCCGTCAATTTTCAGCATGTTTCTATCATCTATTAACAAAACCAAAACAGAAGTTCTGCGGCCTTCCAGAATAGAAAGGCTGTGCAGATATTTTTTTGGAGAAATTCTTGTTGTGGGGATGACAAGGACAATTGAGGAGCCCTCGCTAATATTCGGCAGGCTTTCGGCCAGCAGATGTTCCAGCGTAGTTTCGCCCTCCTGGTTAATATCCACAAGTGTATCAACAATAGCTGTGAGTTGAATATTACCCGCCCGCGGGGGAAGGTAGATGTTTTGTTTGCCTTTGCCGTGCAGGCCAACCCGGTGGCCGTTTTTGATTGAGTAAGCGGCCACGGATGCTGTCAGGTGGGCCGTTGTTCGAAGTGTGGATTTTGCTCCCAGTCCTTTGCGTCTTTTTTTGTGCAGATCAATAAAAATATGTATTGAGGAAGCGGCGGGGTATTCAAACTGTTTAACTATTAATTCATTATGCCGGGCCACTGAGCGCCAGTGAATGTTTTTCACCGGGTCGCCGCGCTGGTATTCGCGCAGCCCATAAAAGTCCTGCCCCTGGGCTGTTTTGGAGCTGCTTTTTGTATGTTCTACAATGCGCCGCCGCCCGCCAAAAATAGGCAGCCAGTTCAATTTTTCCCAGCGTGGATAAAGCGTTACAGGCTGGTATTTCTCAAATATTTTTTTTACTTCGACCAGTCCAAGCGGGTCACTGATCGTGAGAGCGGTCGGGCCCAGGGTGTACCGGCCGAAATTAGCCCGGCAGCGGGCTGTGTAACTGCAAGATAAAAGTTGGCCGGGCCCGATCAGACCCGCGAAGCGAGCGTTTGATACAAATTCCGCTGAAAAAGGGAGCCGGTCGCGGGCCACCGGTGCAAAAAGTGGCCAATTGCTTTCGTTAGCCAGGTAATAAGTTGTTTCTAATTCCCCTTCCTCGTAAACTCCCGCCGGAGAGCGTCTGCCAAGCTGTATCTTTTCTATCTGCTTCCTGTAAAGCCGCAGCAGTATTATCCAGAGTATGCCACCGTAAATAACTGCAAAAAGCAAGACCGGTTCACCGGCAAAAAATCCAGCAAGCATAGAGATTATGAAGGCAAGTATCCAGTAAGTGCGCGGGGTTTTTATTATTTTGGCTAATTTCACTCGATTCAGCCTGACGGTTCGTATTCCACGGGAACAAAGACTTCTTCCAGAATATTGTTGAGTAAATTAGTGATGGTAGTTCCTTTCATCCGTTCGCGAGGATCAATAATAATGCGATGCCGGAGCGTGGGGGAAAGCAACTTTTGAATATCGTCGGGGCTTACAAAATCTCGTCCTTCCAGGAAAGCATAGGCCTGTGCTGCCCGCCGCAGGGCCATGCTTCCCCGCGGGGAAGCACCAAGTTCCACTGCATCGTAATCACGGGTTTTTCTAACCAGCCGAACGATGTAATCAAGAACCGAGGAATCGATTTTTACGTTTTTTACAAAATCCTGAATCACAAGAATATCCTCGGGTGTGCATACCGGGTTAACATCGAATAGAGGATGTGAACTGCGATCAATCTCGGCTATATCTTTTTCTATTTCCCCGGGTGGATATCCAATACTAAATTTTAGCAAAAATCGATCCAGCTGCGCTTCGGGCAGCGGAAATGTTCCCTGCTGTTCGACCGGGTTCTGTGTCGCGGCCACAAAAAACAGATCGGGAAGTTTATAAGTCTCTCCATCGGCTGTTATCTGTCTTTCTTCCATGGATTCCAGTAAACTCGATTGAGTCCGGGGAGTGGCGCGGTTGATTTCATCAGCCAGTAAAATTTCAGTAAAAGCGGGACCCGCTTCAAATTTAAATTCACCGCTGGCCTGGTTGTAGATGTGGGTGCCGGTAACATCGCCCGGTAGAAGATCGGGAGTGAACTGAATTCGCCGGTAGCGCCCGTTTATTGCCCGGGCCAGGCTTCTAACCAGCATTGTCTTACCCAGCCCCGGTACATCTTCAATAAGAACATGCCCGTCGGCGATCAACCCGGTAAGTGTTAACTTTACCGCTTCGGGTTTACCCAGGAGCACATTGCTGATAGTTGATTTTAAACGGTTCAGTTTTTTTTGTGCTGCTTTTACATCCATTTTTTATCACCTGTCTGAATTATACAGAACCCCTGACAATTCAGGATAACGAAAATACGCGGACTTTGCACGAGGTTTTTGAGAATTGTGTCAAAAAGTTGGGATATAATTTCTGTTGAGTGGCAAAAAAACAAGTAACAGGATTCAGCGATTTTGCAGGGTGTGGAATTTATATTGTAGCCTCTTTATATCGTTTGAAATAAGGTGAGCAGGACTGTTGCTAAAGTGGCAACCAGCAAATACATCAGCCAGCGGTTTGATTTCAAAAACTTAGCAGTCAGAGGGTCTATTTTCTGATCCAATTGAGTTAAGCGGCCCTCCATCTGGTTAAAACGGCCCTCCATCTGATTAAATCGTTTATCCATTTTGTCTTCTAAATTGTCTATCCGGTTATTTAAAAAATCGATTCGGCTGCTCAAGGATTCGATTCGTTGTTCGATAACATTAAAGCGCTCGCCAAAGTTTTCAGTTCGTCCTTTTATCAGGGAAACTTCTGACTCTACTTGAGCAACCCGTTCTTCGATTCTTGCCGCGGCATCAGACATTTCTACTCACCTCGATATAAATATAACACAGGAAAAGGTTAAAAGCAAAAAAGAGCGCGGCTTTTCAGTGGACGAATTACTTATGGCAGTGATGCTGTCGAGAATTCGAGTTAGCTTAATATAAATGGAAAAAGGGGACGATATGTTTGGATCCGGGATTTTATTTTTATCGTCGAACTGTGTTTTTTGTCTGTTTTTTGATATATTTTAAAACGATTATTTGGTGAGAGGCTCTGATGAAAGAAACGGAGGTAGTTGAAGGTGAGTGAAAAGTTGAAAGACTGGGAGCGCCAGCAACTGGTGGAAAAAATCAAGGGGGGAGCGGTTTTTATTTATCCGACTGATACCGGCTGTGGAATCGGTTGTTCTATATACTGCAGCGGGGCAATTGAAAGTGTGTTTATGATGAAACAGAGAGACCCGGAAAAAACCGTTCCTGTTTTGTTGCACCACAGCCAGGTCGATGAGCTGGCCAGTGTCGATGCGGTGGAACGCGAGGCAATGAATAATTTCTGGCCGGGAGTGCTGACACTGGTTTTAAAAGCAAAAAATCCCGGCGAGCTCGACCCTCATATTGTTCGGAACGGTACCCTGGCCCTGCGCGAACCTGGTTTACAGGGGCTGGTAGATCTCCTGAAGGAGTGTGGCCCGGTTGTAGGAACCAGTGCTAACATTGCCGGTCAGCCGATGCCCCGTCGTATTGAGGATGTTAATCCTCAACTTCTGCAGCAGGTTGATTTTGTCCTCGGTGATGCCGAAGGACAGGGCCAGTCCTCCACGGTCGCCGCCTGGGATTCCTCAAAAAAAGAATGGCAAATATATCGAGAAGGTCCAGTTACAGAGGCTCAACTCACTGCCCTTGTGGAGGTCATAAAATGAAAGTTGTGTTTGTTTGTACCGGTAATACCTGCCGCAGTCCGCTGGCTGAATATGTTTTGCGCGGTAAATTAAAAAAGCGGGGAGTGGAGGATGTTGAGGTTCAATCGGCGGGTACCGCCGCCGCGAGTGGAGTGCCAATGACTGAAAACAGCAGAATCATACTGGAGGAACAGGGATACGGTTCGCCCTCCAGGCATCGTTCCCGGAATATAATGGATCTTGAACTGGAGGCCGGTGATTTACTGCTGACGATGACTGAAAACCATCTTCGTTCTCTGCCGCCTTTTCTTGCGGAGGAGGGGGTGGACTGCAGTTTGTTGAGAGAATATGTTGGTGAAAGTGGAGAGTTTTCCGATCCGTTCGGGGGAAGTCTTGACCGTTATCGCCGGCTTTACGAGGATCTGGAACCTGTGCTGGAAAAACTGGCTGAGAAGCTGTCCGCAGGTCAAAATGTTTAAGTTTTCCAGTTTTACAGCTATAATTATTCGGGCTAAAATAAAAAAGACAGGAGCGAAGATATTTGAAATTTGTTATTGGTTCTGACCACGCCGGATTTGAACAAAAAGAAGAATTAAAGGTATTTCTTGAGCAAAAAGGTTATGAGGTGGAAGATGTCGGCTGTTATTCTATGGAAGCGGTTGATTATCCCGAGTATGCTCACCGGGTTGC